>CAKZYI010000658.1 GCA_937884735.1 uncultured Pleurocapsa sp. | reverse complement strand
TCAGAAGTAGAGGCTTTGTGGGAGATATCTTCTGAGATTACGGGATTAATAATTGGTGATAAAGATTTTTATCGTCATAGCTATAAGTCTAGGTTTGACCGTCTTCAGTTTTAGAGGTTAAGTTACCATCTAGATCGTAGCTATAGGTAGTAGTCCCTGCCGACTGATATTGATTGAGGTTATTAGTGCTGTAGTTTTGCGTCACCCCATTAACTATAGTTTGGGTGCGATTTCCCGCAGCGTCATAAACGTATGTTAAGTCTTGACTGGAGATGTCGGGATTGGTCGAAGCAAATACCGCCCCTGTCAACTGTCCCGATAGGTCGTATTCGTAACTCCAAGTACCATCAATGGTATCTACTTCAGTTTTTCTGCCTAAATTATCGTAAGTATATAACCGTACCATCGGCTTGAGCGTTGACCAAACTAATTAACTGTCCTGCAAGGTCATAGCTGTAGCTGGTGTAAGTATCGTTACCGTTGGTTTCTTTAACTAATTGTCTGCTAACGGGATAGTAGTCATAATCAACAATTAGATTGCCATTGCCATCGGTTAACTTATCGAGTCTGCTAAAACTATCGTAGCTGTAATTAGTGGTGTAGGTAAGCGTTGTCTTAGTATTTATCCTATATCCAACTATTAAACTTCTCAAAAAACTTAAATATACTATCTAATTAATAAGGTTTCTATAAAGTTGTCGCCAAAACAGATTTAATTGAGTAAGAAAATTTACTGAGTAATTCTATAAATTCTTTTTAACTAGGTTGGCGCACTTACCAAACAAACGATCAAGATCATAGACTCATAGCTTTAGAGGAGTTAACAATGGTATCGAAAGACATATTGACCACTCTCGGGTGTGGGGAATTGGTGATTTGCAATGAAAATAGAACTCGGCTCAATCATTAAAAACCGCTATAGGCTTCTTTGCTGTTTGGGTAGAGGTAATACTGCTGTTACCTACCAAGCAGAAGATCTGCAAATGCGATCGCTAGTTGCCATGAAAATTGTTTCTTTGCGGGATGCCGAAGATTGGCAAACACTAGAATTGTTTGAGGGCGAGGCTAAAACTTTTGCTGGGTTGGATCATCCTCAGATTCCCAAATATTTAGATTATTTTGAAATTGACACCCAAAGCGATCGCTATTTTTGTTTGATTCGAGAATCAATCGAAGGATTATCTTTAGCCGAGCTAGTCAACTCTAATTACCAGCTAACCGAACAAAGTGTCTGTGCGATCGCTAGAAAGGTATTAGAAATTTTAAAATATCTCCACGGATTTACACCATCAATAATCCATCGCGACATCCAGCCAGACAACATACTGAGAACTTCCAACGGCTCAGTTTACTTAATCGATTTTGGTGCCGCTAGCTCAATCTACAGCCATCATAGTTCTAATCTCGATACTTTTGTTGGGACTTTGGGTTATGTGCCTCCAGAACAGTTTATGGGTAAAGTTTTGGCAGCTTCAGATCTTTATAGCCTTGGATGTGTTGTTTTATTTTTATTAACCAAAAAATGCCCTGCTGATTTTCCCACCCATGGATTCAAAATCAATTTCAAGTCTACCATTAAAGTCTCTAGAGACTTGTTGGCTTGGTTGGAGCAAATTCTTGAACCTGCGATCAAAGATCGGTTTAATTCTGCCGAGGAAGCTCTACAGACATTATCAAAGGTAGAATTTTTTCAAAGCTCGACTGAGCCGTGGAGAGTAATCTTAAATGAAATTAGCTTACAAAATTCGGAAAAGTCTCAGGTCAAACCGAATCCCACCACAACAGATTTTAGTAAGGTCAAAAATAGTCCTTTACTCAAAAGAGAAAACAATACATTATGGATTTATTGCCCAAATTCTGGCTATTTTCGACCCCAAAGATTGCAGATAGAGGAAGATATTTTTATTTTGTACGTTGGTAATTCTCTATTGCAACATCCCATTCGGGGTAACAAAGCAGATTTATCAGTTTCGTTGGTCAGAAAAGAATATGGCGAAACCAGAAAACAAAATATCTGCTGTACTATCTACGACGGTACTAGTTTCCATCAATTCGGTTCGGAATTAGACTATAAAGAACAGTT
>CAKZYI010000657.1 GCA_937884735.1 uncultured Pleurocapsa sp. | reverse complement strand
CCAAACTACCCGTAGTTTGCAATTAAAATATCCCGAACATCCAGCTATTAGAATGAGCGTTAATCTTTCAGCTCATCAATTTCGAGAATCTCATCTAGTAGAAGAGGTCGAGCAGGTGCTAGAAGAAACTGGTTTATCTGGAGAATGTCTTAAGCTAGAAATTACCGAAGGTACTTTGATCGACAATATAGATATTGTCACCGATATTATTCTTCATCTGAGGGAAAAACAAATTCAGTTTAGTATTGATGACTTTGGTACAGGATATTCTTCCTTAAGTTATTTACACCGCTTTCCTGTAGACACCATAAAAATAGATCGCTCTTTTGTGAGTCAAATGCAAGCCGAAGAAAATTCAGCCATTGTCAAAGCGATCGTTACCTTAGCTCACATGCTAGATATGGATGTAATCGCCGAGGGGATTGAAACTACTGCCCAATTAGCTCAATTACGCCTATTGCAGTGTGAATATGGTCAAGGATTTTTCTTTTCAAAACCATTGAATAAAAAACAAGCAGAAGCTTTAATTGCAAGCTCGCCAAAATGGGAAACAATGAGCAATTATTAATTCAACCGTACTTTACTAGAATTTATTTAAAAGCATTATTTTAGAATCAGCAAAATCCAAAACAAAAATTAATCAATACGTTTCGTGAACTGCGATACCCTAGATCGAGAAGAATGCAATGCTATAGCTTGCCTGCGGCATTCGAGACGTTCGTTGATTTATTAGATTTTTTTAAGATAGTTCTTATGACATCCACCATTGAAACTGCTAAACGTACAGTGCGTATCGGTACTCGCAAAAGTCAACTTGCTTTGGTACAAACTTATTGGGTAAAAGCAGAGCTAGAAAAACACTTTCCTGACGTTGAATTTGAAGTGGAAAAAATGAGTACTCAGGGAGACAAAATCTTGGATGTACCTCTAGCGAAAATTGGAGACAAAGGCTTGTTTACCAAAGAGTTAGAAGTAGGAATGTTGAATAATTCCACAGACTTTGCAGTACATTCTCTCAAAGATTTACCGACTAATCTTCCAGAAGGTCTAATGTTGGGCTGTGTCACCAAAAGAGTCGATCCTGCTGATGCTCTGGCGGTTAATGAAAAAAACAAAGACAAAACATTGGCTACTTTTCCCCCAGGTTCGATAATTGGCACTTCCTCCCTCAGACGCTTGGCACAGTTGCGCCACAACTATCCCCATCTAGAATTTAAGGACATTCGCGGTAATGTCAATACCCGCTTGGCTAAATTGGATGCAGGAGAATATGACGGTATTATTTTGGCAGTGGCTGGATTACAAAGGCTGGACATGAGCGATCGCATTCACGAAATTATTGCTCCAGAAATTTCCCTTCATGCTGTGGGACAAGGAGCATTGGGCATTGAATGTCGGGAAGGAGATGAAGAAATACTAGAAATTTTAAAGGTATTGGAAGATTCCGACAGTAGCGATCGTGCAATGGCTGAAAGGTCTTTTTTACGGGATTTAGAAGGCGGTTGTCAAGTACCAATTGGAGTCAATACCAGTATTGATGGTGACACCTTAACCGTAGTAGGAATGGTGGCAAGTTTGGATGGAAAACAACTACTTAAAGATACCGTAACTGGCAAAAAACAGGATTCAGAACAATTGGGCAAAGATTTGGCAGGCAAACTTCGCGAACAAGGTGCAGGAGAAATCTTGGCTAAGATTTTTGAGGAAGTTGGAAGAGGATAAAACATCTTAGTCCGTCGAGATCTTTAAACTGAGAAGCCACTTGCTCAAAAGTAGCAATTTGAAGACAAAAACCAATCTATTGAGAGAAGACAGTGTTTTGAAAGGTAAAATCTTTGGACACTGTTTTTTAATTGTTTGCTATGCCTTGAATCCATGAGCATTGTCTAAAAATTATCTATTACAAGCTACATTGGTAAATCCTAGTTTAAAACTAGCTAATTACACTTAACTTTATTCGCCGAAGATTTTAGTTTTAGTCTCTTTGACTCTACAGAAATTTTCGAGTATCACTTACATAGTCCAACTAAATTTTTCTCTAATAAATACCATGAATATCAAAGTAAAAACAATCGCTGTACCTGCATTTGTTGCTCTATCTCTTCTATTCGGAGCTTGTGCAGATCAAACAATCGAAACTCCTGATGCTGTAGACGGTGCTGTTCAAGAAGGTGTAGAAGGTATCGAACAAGGAGCGCAAGATGCTGGTAATGCTGTTGAAGGTGGTCTAAAAGATCTACAAAAAGGTGCAGAAGATGCTGCTGGTGCTGCTAAAGATAACGTCGAGCAGGGTCTAGAAGACGCTGGCAATGCTGTTGAAGATTTGGGTCAAGAAGCAGAATAATCAAGCGTCCTCTAGCTATAATTAGCAATTCTTAACAGATGCTAAGTAGTCGAACACAACTGATATGATCTTTAGTAATTAATATGGGCATCGTGTAGTTATATCTGCCGATACCCATTTTTTTATGTGATTTGGTAAAAAAATATTTAATCAAAACCGATGGATTTTAATAGCGATCTTTTTGTTTATGCCAAATGGTTGGGATTAGCCACCATTTTTAGTTTAGTTGTAGCAATTGTATCTTTCGTCGCAGGTTGGAGCTTTCGGTTTCGTCTAGTTGGTGTGACTAGCTTTATGACAGTATTGACCTTGGGCACATTTGCTTTGGGTTTGAGTTTCTTTCCCAAGGTAGAAATTCCTGGTGCAGCACGCTACACTTTAGTTTATGACAACGGTGCCAATCAAGCTGTGGTATCTGTGACTCCCGATATCGAGAAATCCGCCATTGAACCAACCTTGCTTCAAGCAGCTTCAGATTTGTATTCTTATGGTAGGACAGGTACAGGTGGCAACAATCAATTTACTATCAAGCTGAGAACTGTCTTGCACCCTAAAACAGGAGTGTCTCAACCACTGTTCTTAGGAGAAGCAAGGCGATCTCTAATTGCTAGTGGTGATGAAGATATTAAAATTGATGTTTTTAAGCGGAGTTTGAAACAGCTACCCAAGCGCAGCTAAAACAAGAATAATCAAACAATTTATATGAGTAAAAAAGCTATATCCATATCAACCAAAACAATAACAAGTTACCCTCCTTTGTCCATTGCTCCAGCAAGAGTATTGAGGGGTGAAAATTGTCTGGCAGACTCAGGCAAGGCAATAGCTAGGTTAGGCTCTCGTCCCTTATTAGTGGGAGGAAATCAAACTTTAGAAGTAGTAAAACCCAATTTACAGCCTGTATTGACGGCTGAAAAAATGATTGGTCAGTTTGCTAGCTATAGCCCAGACTGTGCGGAGTCTTCGTTGCTAAGGCTAAAGAACATGGTACAAAAGCATCAGGCAGACTTTGTTATGGGTGTTGGTGGGGGAAAAGCTTTAGATACGGCAAAATTATTAGCTGATCAATGTAATTTGCCCATAGTTACCGTGCCTACTTCTGGAGCTACCTGTGCTGCTTGGACAGCTTTATCTAACATTTATTCAGAGCATGGTGCATTTCAATATGACGTTACCCTGGCTAATTGTCCTGATCTGTTAATCTTAGATTATGGTTTGGTACGTACTGCATCACAACGTACTTTGGTAGCAGGAATTGGTGATGCGATCGCTAAATGGTATGAGGCTTCCGTCAGCAGCGGGGAATCTACCGCCACTTTGTTAGTTTCTGCTGTACAGCAAGCCAGAATCTTACGAGATATTTTATTTCAGAAATCGGCGATCGCAATTCAAAATTCTCAAAGTGACGAATGGAGAGAAGTAGTAGATGCAACAGTATTATTAGCAGGAGTAATCGGCGGTATTGGTGGTGCTGACTGTCGCACCGTTGCCGCTCACGCAGTTCATAATGGTTTGACCCATTTGACAGAAGCTCACGATGTACTTCATGGAGAAAAAGTTGCCTATGGAATTTTGGTACAGTTGCGTCTAGAAGAGATGATTCAGGGTAACAAACTGGCTAGTTCATCTAGAAAACAGTTATTAAAGTTTTACACTGAAATTGGTTTGCCCAAAACCTTAGAAGATTTGGGTTTAGAAAATATTAGCCTGGTTCAACTACGTCAGACCGCTGCGATCGCTACTCAGCCAAAATCTGACATACACAGACTACCGTTTACCGTATCACCAGAACAGTTAGTGGCAGCAATGGTATCAACCACAGTAAGTATAGAAAAAGCCCCATCTCTTCGCAATTAAATTGTTAATTACTATTTAAATCAAAAACCAAAACAAAACATAGCATCAACATCTAGTGACTTACATTTATATAGTTATTAGATGTTGTTTATTTTTATCAACCAAAATATCTTAATTTTCTGATTTTTGTATCATTTCTCAATAAATAATTGTCTTTTATGAGAATTTTTTCACAAGTTAATTATTTTGAGAAGATTTTTATAGAAATAAATTGATGTTTTTGATAACATGTGTGAACTAAAAGAACTATGGGTATTTTCACGGACAACAAAACTTAAAACAAGATGACCTTATCCATATGACAGGTTATCAGCCCGATATAATTAATTCCCAAATAATTCAGATACTATTTAGAGACGAAATGTTAAATAAACCACATAATTCTATAGTTACCTTGGCAGCAGTATTTTTAGCTTTAATTGGAGTCTCAAAGCCAGCTAAAGCTTTTTTGTTGGCTCAAGCTAATGTAGCTCCCACAACTTTTGCTGTTCCTGATAAATTACCAGCAAAGGCTACGATAAAAATGTCTACTTCCAACAGTACTAGTAGTATTAACCAAAGTTTGAAAAAAGGTTTTATAGACAAATTTCCAGAAGCTAACGTTGATATTGAAACCAAAAGTTCAGAAGATGCTCTTCAAGCTTTATCAGAAGGAGAAGTTGACCTAGTAGGCATTGGTCGTAATTTAAACGAAACAGAGAAACAAAAAGGATTTGTAGCAGTACCTGTTAGTAGAGAAAAAATTGCGATCGTAGTCTCTCAAGACAACCCTTATGATGGCAATTTGACCATATCTCAATTTGCTCAAATTTTTAGAGGAGAAATTACTGATTGGTCAGAAATAGGTGGACAGCCTGGTGCAATCAATTTGATAGACGCACCTGAGACAAACGACACTAGACAGGCTTTTCCTAGCTATCCAGTCTTTCGGGAGAGCGAGTTCGTAACAGGCTCTAATGCAGTTCAGTTAGATCGAGATAGTACAGATGAAATGATTGCTCAACTAGGAGCAAATGGCATTAGTTATGCTGTTGCTAATGATGTCATCAATAGAGATGATGTCAAAATAATAACCATGCACCAAACTCAGCCTGATGATGAAAGATATCCTTTCTCTCAGCCTTTTTATCTAATCTATCAAGGAACTCCAAGCGAAGCCACACATGCCTTTTTAGGTTTTGCTACTTCTCAAGGAGGAGAACAGGTAGTTGCAAGTAGAGTTGGTTCTATGTCAACTGCCGCCGCTATTGCGATCGCTTCCAAGCTAGCAAATGATGCACCTACAGGTACAGTCGATCTACCCGAAACAACAGTAGATGGAACAGGTGAATTTCTTCAACCTGATGCTGATGGCGATATAGATGCAGGAGATGATGTCGCAGCAGGGGTTGATACTGATGGCGATATAGATGCAGGAGATGGTGTTGCAGCAGGGGTTGATGCTGATGGTGATAATATTGCTCAAGCAAATCCAGATCTCGAAGGCAGCGGGGAAGAAAATCCAGATCTAGAAGGTAGCGGGGAAGCATATCCAGATCTCGAAGGCAGCGGAGAATCAAATCCAGATCTCGAAGGCAGCGGAGAAGTAAACCCAGATCTCGAAAGCAGCGGAGAAGTAAATCCAGCCCTCGAAGACAGTGGAGAAGTAAACCCAGCCCTCGAAGATAGCGATCAGCCCAATACAGCAATTGATACGGATGAAAATGCTGGAGTAGCTCCTTCTACAGCAGTCAGCGATGATGCAGAAGGAGCAGTAGCTACAGCACAAAAAGGAAAATGGTGGTGGTGGCTTCCTCTAATATTGGGAATACCTATTCTTGCTGCGATCGCCGTATCTGGTTTTGGTGGTAAGAAGAAAAGCGATCAAGAGCCAGCAATTGGTGGCATGCCTAACGGCGACAATCCGAATGGAGGGGCAATACCTAATGTACCCGATGGTGGGGATCTCTCGGCTGTAGGAGCTAACGCCGCCAGAAGTATTGGTAATGTATCTAGTAATGCTGCAAATACTACTTCTAAAATGGGTGGAGCAGGGATCGCAACAGGAGGAGCCGCAGCTATTGGTGGTGCCGCCGCAGCCGCCAATTTTGTTGGAGAAAAAAAAGCTACCACCAATGATATCGATATTAGATTAGATGACTCAGATGATGTTGAATTATCTGGTGGTACTTTTGACGATTCTGTGGTGGAAGTGGACGAAATTCCTTCTAATCCAGTAACTGAGTTTACAGGTCAAGAAACTAAACTACAATTAACCGATCAACCTACTAAGTTACAAACTGATATAGTTGAAGACACAAGTGAAAACACTTCGGGCTTGATTGATGGAATATCCAATGCAGGTGGTGCAGCCAATGCAGGTGGCGCAGCAGTTATTGGTGGTGCAGCCGCAGCCGCTTCTGGGTTTTTTGGCGATCGCGAAGATTCTTCTAAAGTAGATTTAGATAATCTTACAATTGACGACGAAAATACAACTTCCATACAAACAGATTTTGTTTCTGAGCAGACAACAAAGTTACAAACATCTGATTTAGATTCAAATATTGTTGCAGATGGAAGCGCAATAGAAACTGAAACTCCTCAAGAATTTAGAGGTGATTTTGTTCTTGATGAAGAATCAAATAGCGAGTTTTCTTTAGGGGCAAATACAAATGTTGAAGAGATAAATTTAGATACAGATACAGATACAGATGTCTCAGGCAATCTAGGGGATATTGAAACGAATGTATCCAACTTTAGTACTGATGCAGCAGGGAATATTCAAACTCCTGAAATAGATACAGACATTGAAGATACTGAAATTAATACTTCAGGTTTACTTGATGGAATATCCAATGCCGCCGCAGGAGGAGCCGCAGCTATTGGTGGTGCCACAGCAGCCGCTTCAGGCTTTTTCAATCGTGATCGCACTGAATCTTCTGGAATGGATACGGATATTGAGGAGATAAATTTAGATACAGATACAGATGTCTCAGGCAATCTAGGGGATATTGAAACGAATGTATCCAACTTTAGTACTGATGCAGCAGGGAATATTCAAACTCCTGAAATAGATACAGACATTGAAGATACTGAAATTAATACTTCAGGTTTACTTGATGGAATATCCAATGC
>CAKZYI010000656.1 GCA_937884735.1 uncultured Pleurocapsa sp. | reverse complement strand
AGGAAACAATTTCGGTTTCGATCCCAATCCTACTCAAATAAGCCTAACTCCCCCCCCAGATCTTGAAGTCACAACAATCAATGCGCCTACATTTGCCGAAGCTAGTCGCTCTTTGGATTTCAGTTATCAGGTAGCGAATCTTGGTTCAACTGCGACCCCTAACAGTTCTTGGATCGATTCTATTTATCTTTCTGAAGACGAACAATTCGACCCAGAAGGGGATTTGTTACTGGGTAATCTTAATCGTTCTGGAAGGCTGGCTAATGTACAATTTCTTTCGATAGATGGGTCTGATAGTTCTAGTAGAGGGCAAAGTAGTTACACCAGAGAAGCGAATCTTACTTTACCAGATGGTATCGAAGGAGAATATTATCTTTTTGTCGTTACGGATAGCGACGATCAAGTTTTTGAGCTAGATAATGAAAATAACGTTACTTTAACCGATGAAGTAATTACCATTGTTTCCCGTCCAGCAGATCTAGTTGTTACGGATTTTAGCGTTCCCGACACTGCGGAGACTGGAGACGGACTGTTAGTGGAATGGACAGTAACAAATCAAGGGGAAGGTGATACGGCAGTAAGTAACTGGAGCGAGCTCCTGATTGCCTCATCTGACGATGAGATTGGCAATGAAGACGATATTGTTCTGGGAAATTTTAATCGCGAAGGTCTAATTGATGTTGGTGAAAGTTACGATCTCAGCGCAACTGTTACCGTACCGATCGATTTATCTGGTGACTATAACCTGTATTTAGTCACGGACAATAATAATAACGTATTTGAAACGGTAGAAGATAATAATACTTCAGATGCCCAGGCGATCGCCATAACCCAAAGAACCGCAGATCTTCAGGTCGAAAACGTTACGGCTACGGGTTCTGCCAGGTCTGGAGAGAACTTAACCGTTAGCTGGAGTGTCGTCAATCAAGGCACTAATACTACCAACGCTAACTTTTGGTATGACGAAGTATTTTTATCTACAGAACCCATCTTATCTGAGGGTAACTTTATTAGGTTAGGTAGACGCAGACGTTCGGGTGCGCTGCCAGCGGGCGATCGTTATGAAGTATCCCAAGATTTTGAATTACCGATAGATTTAGAAGGTGATTACTATGTCATCGTCCGTTCGGATTCTTCAGATAATGTTATAGAAGCACCATCAGAAACCAATAATACTAATGCCAGTACCGAAACTACTACCGTCGAATTAAGTCCCGTACCCGATCTACAGGTAGTTAGCGTTGAAGCACCCGCAGAAGGAGTTAGCGGTCAAAATATCGATCTTACCTGGACGGTGCGTAATGATGGTGTGGACTTAACAGGGAGAAATTGGCGTACTGCATTTTATCTCTCACGCGACCCTATCTTTGATCGCAACAGCGATGAATACATCGGCTTTGCCAATCAAACTGGATCTCTAGCTGAAGGAGAATCGATTACTCAGACTGAATCGTTGGAGATACCTGCGGGTCTGTCGGGTAATCTTTTTGTGTTTGCCGTAGTTGATAGTGGCGATCGCATTTACGAACGGGATGGGGAAAACAATAACGTTGGGCAATCGGGTAGCTCTATTGAAGTAGTTTTGCCACCTCCAGCCGATCTTGTGGTCGGGACGATCGTCGTTCCCGCTAACGGCGTACCAGGAGAAGAAACTACGATTGAATATCAGGTAGAAAACCTTGCAGATGACCCTGCCATTGGTACTTGGACTGACTCAATTTATATTTCCTCTGACCCTGAATGGGATGTTAACGATCCGCTATTAGGAACAGTGGAGGTAGATGGACCAGTAAATAGTGGCGAAAGTTATAGTCAAAGTCTGACCGCATCCCTTCCTGGGGTAACTCCAGGGGAATACTACGTTATCGTTCGCAGCGATATTCGCAATGCCGTCATTGAAACCGACGAAGTAAATAACATTGATGCTTCAGATGAGACTTTCCCCGTTGATACTAATATTTTGCCATTAGGTGAATTAGTTTCGGGCAACATTGCAGCTAGACAGTCGATTTACTATCGGATTGATGTCGAGGCGGGGGAACCTCTAAATCTAAACTTCGATAGCGAGTCAGATTTTACTGGCGATGAAATTTATCTCAGCTATGGCGAAGTTCCCTCCCGCAGTGCAGCCGATTTTAGCTCTGACGATGGCGAGATTACCGTTGCTAATACCAGAGGCGGAACTTATTACGTTCTGGTTTATAAAGACGCTATTAGTTTTTCGGGAGAAAATGAGACTGATTTCAATATTGAAGCCGAGATTTTAGATTTCTCAATCTCCGATCTTAGTACGGATCTAGGCAGCAATCGAGGGGAAGTTTCTACGGTAGTATCGGGAGCAAAATTTACCACCGAAACGGAGGTATTTTTAGTAACCGCAGACGGCAGCGAACGCCCTGCTACAGAAGTGCTGTGGAAAGATAGTACCGAACTATGGACGACCTTCGATCTAGAGGGTTTAGAGCCTGGAAGCTATGACATTAGGGTAAGAGATGGGGAACAAATAGCGACAATTGAAGACGAATTTACCGTTACTAATGGTGCGCCAGGAGAGGTTGAAGTAGGCTTTAGCGTTCCTCCGGCCTTGCGCCCAGGGCAGCAAGGGGTAGTAACTATCTCCTATAAAAATATAGGTGAAACTGATGCGATCGCTCCTTTTATTACCCTCAATGTCGAAAATGCCAATCTGCGAATACCTGGAGAAAGTGAGGCAACTGAAACTCAACTAAGCTTTTTAGGGATTAATGATGAAGGTCCAGCAGGAATATTACCACCAGGGGCTAGCGGTACGATAAACGTTATTTTTGAGCCTGAAGATAATACTGATGTAGTTAATTTCTCACTGTCGGAAACTATTCCTAGCGATGAAGCTTTTAATATTGATGAGTTTAGAGAAGCTACTAAACCAGAAGGAGTAAACGATCGCGATTGGGAAGTTATCTATCAAAACTTAGATGATTCGATTGGTTTTTCCGTTGCTGACTATACAAGCGTACTGAGTGAGAATGCTACTGCTTTAAGTTTGATTGATGAGAGAACAAATGACTATGGTGAGATAGTTGGTTATGAGTTTACTCAAGCTAGCGGATATGGTTCGTTAGTTACAAGAAATCAGGTTGGTAGTTTTGGTATCGGACAGTCATCATTTTTGGATTATTCTGCCGAAATAGATTTAGAAGGTAACGTAACTATTCGCGAATCAGAGTTGGTTTTTGAATTTGAACTTCAGGCTGATGGAACGTATTCTAGCCCAGTGGGAAGTATCCTCTCGCTAGAAGAACGAGATGGACTATATTTATTCACAGAAAATGATGAGGT
>CAKZYI010000655.1 GCA_937884735.1 uncultured Pleurocapsa sp. | reverse complement strand
GCGCTCGATTTGGCAAACAAGTTTGCGTTTATCATAGTAAATTATCTGCGGGGGAACGTTACGATACTTGGAGACAAACGATTCAGGGAGAACCCCAGGTAGTTATAGGAACACGTTCGGCTATTTTTGCTCCCCTGCCCAATTTGGGCTTAATTGTTCTTGATGAAGAGCATGACTCTAGTTTTAAGCAAAGTCGTCCTGCTCCTACTTATCACGCAGGAAAGGTAGCAAATTGGAGGGCAGAGTTAAACGATTGCCCATTGATTCTGGGATCGGCGACACCTTCACTAGAAAGTTTAGTAGCAGTAAGGGATGAAGAATCAAATTCCCAGCCAAGCATAAATAAATTTTATTTATCTTTACCCCAGCGAATTGGATCTCGTCCCCTACCCCATGTAACCATAGTCGATCTGCGTCAAGAATTGAGTCGCGGTAATCGATCTATATTTAGTTTATCCTTGCAAAATGCGATCACCGATATGCAGGAACAAGGACAACAAGGTATACTCTTTATCCCTCGACGGGGACATAGTACTTTTGTATCTTGTCGCAGTTGTGGCTATGTTATGGAATGCCCAGACTGCGATGTGTCTCTCTCTTACCACTAAACCCATGAAGGAGCAGCTAAACTTTTACGCTGTCACTATTGCAATCATACTAGAGAGTAACCCATTAGTTGTCCTGAGAGTAGTTCCCCTTATCTCAAATTTTTTGGTAGTGGGACACAAAAAGTAACTCAAGAATTAAATAAGCTATTCCCCGAATTACGCACCATTAGATTTGATAGCGACACTACTAGAAATAAAGGAGCCCATCGTCAGTTAATAGATCGTTTTATCAACAAAGAAGCGGATATTTTGATTGGAACGCAAATGCTAACCAAAGGTCTAGATATTGCAGGAGTTACTGTCGTCGGAATTATCGCTGCCGATGGTTTATTACATCGTAGTGATTATAGTGCAGCCGAAAAAGCTTTTCAAACCATGACTCAGGTAGCAGGAAGGGCAGGAAGAGGTGACACCCCAGGCAAAGTCATTGTACAAACCTATTCTCCCGAACATCCTGTTATCCAGGCAGTTAAAGCTCATGACTATCACAGCTTTAGCACAGCAGAATTGAGTGAAAGAAAAGAGTTGAATTATCCCCCCTACGGAAATCTTATTTTAATTAAACTAAGCAGCATTGATGAGGGAGAAGTTCAACAAGCAGCCGAAAAGCTAGTCGATGTTTTAACTGACATTTTAAGCCCAGAATACGATATATTAGGCCCTGCTCCTGCTAGCGTGATGCGAGTAGCCCGTCGTTATCGCTGGCAGATATTGCTCAAATTTTCTAAAAATGAAACTAGCTTATCTGATTTGAATATACTTAGTTCTCATTTGCCAAAATCGGTCAGCATGACTATAGATGTAGATCCTGTAAATATGGATTGATTTTAAGGGATGAGGGAGGAAGGATGGGGGATGAAGTTAAAGGAGGAAAGTATAAAGATTATAAATTTAATTATGTTTTGATAGGCGATGGCGATCAACCTGTTATCTTGTTTTTACATGGCTTTATGGGTAGTTGGCAAGATTTTCAGGAGGTTGCCAATTTGCTGCAAAATGATTTTTGTTGTTTGTTGGTTGATTTACCTGGACATGGAAAGACTGAGGTAAATTGCAATCTAGATTATCGAATGGAGCGAGTTGCGATCGCAATTATTGCTTTACTAGGAAAATTGGCTATTCAGCAGTGTTTTTTGGTTGGTTATTCAATGGGAGGAAGGCTTGCTTTATATTTAGCCGTTTATTTCCCCCAGTATTTTCAGAAAGTTGTTTTAGAATCGGCTTCCCCAGGATTAAAGCATAAAGCAGATCGAGAAAATAGGATTAAACAGGATTTGAATGTAGTAAACAGGCTAAAGTCAGAGGATTTATCTGTTTTTTTGCAGCATTGGTACAGCAATCCTTTATTTAGTTCTTTTATTAAACATCCAAATTATCAAAAAGCGATCGCTCAAAAAATGGCAAACGATCCTCAAAAACTAACCATATCTTTGATACATATGGGCTTGGGGATACAGCCTCCTCTGTGGGATCATCTAAAATTTATTCAGCTACCAATTTTATTAATAGTTGGCGAACTAGATTTTAAGTTTACTGCTATTAATCAAAGAATTAGCGTGTTATCTCCTCAGTTTTTGATTGAAATAGTTAAAAATACCGATCATAATGTTCATTTTGAACAATCATTTAAATTTGCTCAACTTCTAAAAGATTTTCTCAAAAATAGATGCAAAAAATAGCTATGTTTGAGGGTTTTTTAAAAAAACTGTTTGCTTTATACGGAAGAATTAATTGCTCAAATAAGTTAGAATCTTCAGTAATTATACATAAACTGTACTGTAACAATCTAACAAAAGGTAATTCAAGCTTACCTTTTAAAAATATTTCATTTTTCTACTAAGTATAAATAAGCATCAATTAGAATAAAAATTCTAAATTATATGACTATTCAACCATCTTCTTCATTATCAGCACTGAATTCTAACGGTTCAAAATTTAAAAGCTTACCTACAGATCTTTTTAGAAACCTCGCTAGCTCCACCACGGAAGAAGAAATCCTGCAAGCAGCAGTCAAAATTGTCCATCAAAATCTAAGATGCGATCGCGTTGTAGTATATAGCATGCAGTCAAAATCTCTTTGTAAGATTACGGCGGAAGCTGTCACTCCTGGATATTCTCAGATTTTGGGTTCAACTATCAAAGATCCTTGTTTTGAAGCGCGATATATTGATAAATATCAAAGAGGAAGAGTTAGAGCTATTACCAATATTCGTAAAGCAGGAATGAGTCTTTGCTATGTCGAGAATTTGGAAAAAATTGATGTTAAATCTAACTTAGTAGTGCCTTTGACCTCTGCTGATAATTCTTTGTATGGATTATTGGTAATGCACCAATGTTCTAGAACTCGCCAATGGGAACAAAGAGAAGTCGAATTTGTCCTAAGCGTGGCTAGTTGGGCAATGAAGCAAGTCGCTCAACAGAAAGATAGCCATCGTCTTCAACATCAAGTAGCTAATAATGAGCAGGCTCAACAGTTGATAAGTGAGATCGCTCAAAAAATACATGGTGCAGCAACCTCAGAAGAAGTGTTGCAAATAGCAGTAGAAAAGTCTAAAGAAATTTTACAATGCGATCGCGTCATAGTCTATGGCTTGCAAAGCGATAGCATGGGAGAAATTGTCGCAGAAGCGACTCTTCCCGCCCTAGCTTCAATCCTAGCTAATGTGATCAAAGATCCCTGTTTTGAATATCGCTATATAGATCGATATCAAAAAGGAAGAGTTCGCGCTATTTCTAATATTTATGAAGCAGGAATGACTTCTTGTTATGTAGATAACCTAGCAAAAATAGGAGTCAAGGCAAACCTAGTCGCCCCAATTAACTTAGACAACGGCAAAATATATGGTTTGTTGGTCGCTCATCATTGTTTTGATTTTAAAGACTGGCAAAAATATGAAATTGAGCATTTTAAACAAATTGCTTTTCATACAGGCTTATCTTTAGCCAAAGCAAAATTAAAAGAGCAGTCTGTGCTGGTCGAACATGGCTTAACTGAATTAAATAATATTAGAGATAATATCGATTTGGCTCAGGCTAAAATACAGCAGATAGAAAATCCGATTCAAAACACTGGCAAAATTTTGATTGAGGCAAACAATCTCAATAAATTATTAGAGAGAGAAATAAACGTAATTAATCAAAACGGCTCTGAGCAAACCAAAAAAAATACTAAACTGATTCACATTATTATTAGAAAATTAGCAGTCGTCAGTTCAAAAATGCAAGAATCCCTGCTGAGAATGAGTAATAACAAAGATGAAGCCACGGCTATTTTAGAGAAAGCAACAGCCAATTTGCGCGGCAATCGCTTTGAATAAGAGAGTCGAAAACTAACTACTAAGTAATGCTCGTCGAGGAATCATTATTGAACCTTACATTACCCATTTTTTTAGATATTTGCTGTACTGTTAAGTCAGTTTTATGAAGATAGGATTAACAACAAAGCGTTTTTGACCCTAATATATCAAGTGTTTGTGTTTTTTGACTATCAGTATCCTTACGGATGCTATTTTTAGTAAAGAAATTTCAATTGGTAGATAAATTTATTGAAATAAGGTGCTTATTTTGAAAATTTGCAACCTATACAAGAAGTATCGAAGTTAAACACTGATTGAACTAATGAACCCAGAAGTATCTATAATAATTCCTGTTTATAACAGCGAAGCCTATATAGCTCAGGCAATTGAATCTGTTTTAAACCAAACATACAGCAATTTTGAAATCATACTAGTAGACGATGCCTCTACAGATTCTACGATAGAGGTTGCTCGTAGTTTTCAAGATAAACGTCTAAAAATCATTAGCAACAAGCAAAACCGTGGCGTAAGCTATGGGAGAAACTGCGGCATTAAAGCAGCCAAAGGCAACTGGATTGCACTTTTAGATTCTGATGATTGGTACGCACCAGAAAGGTTAGAAAAACTGCTGTTAGTTGCCAATCAAGAAAATGCTGACTTGGTTGCAGATGATTTAAACCTAATTAGCGATCGCGAGTCTCAGCCGTGGAGTACTTTACTTCAAGAAAAAGAACAAAGATCGTCTTTAGTTAGATTAATCGATCCAGTGGAATTTGTCATTAGCGATCGTCCAAATCCAATTAATGCGAAAAGAAATTGGAGTTTTGGATACACCAAACCTTTGATGAGACGAGAATTTTTGCTCCAGCATGGTATTGACTACGATGAAACTATTCATGTTGGCGAAGACTATGTTTTGTATCTAGAATGTTTGAGACATCAAGCCCGTTTTGCTCTTGTTCCCAAGGCGTATTATTACTATCGTACTCGTGTAATTTCTCTTTCTACTAGAAAACCCACCGAATACTTATCTGATTCTTGCGCGATTACTAACATTTTTATTGATCGAGAAATTGATTCTCAGAATAACCCTGAATTACTCAAAGCCTTATTTGAGAATTTATTGGTTTATAGAAAGAGACTAGCTTACTATCTCGTTTTAGAGGCAATCAAACAGAAAGACATTGCTAAAACTGTTAAGCAAATATTAGACAATCCTCATACTTTAGGAGATCTATTGAGCAAGTTTGTCAATATTTTGCAAAAGAGATTCATGTCCATAATAGAATCCAAAAAATCTAATGAAATCAACTTTAGCGTTGCTTCTGCAAAAGAATAAATAATGGCAGTAGGTACACCTAGTAAAATAGTAGTCTCTATTCCCATAGAGCTAAAGAGCAGACAAGATGTTGCTTCTGCGCTGTTAGCTCAACATGGTATAGATTATTTATTCATAGGTAGAATATTCCAAGAAAAAGCCACTAATAAAAGTTGCCAAATAGATATTCGTTCTACCTCAGACAACAACTCCAACGTTAGCCAGACGATTTTGGTTAGAGGAGAGGAAAAAATCTCTACTACCACTTTAGAAAAAATAAATTATAGTCAACAAATAATTTATTTGACTTCGACTAATACTGGATATCAATACTGTTTAGAAATTGCTAAATTTGCCCAAGTTATCCTCAGTATTGGTGGGCTTGCAGTTAATATAGAATCAGCAGAAATCGTTCATGAAGCAAGCAAATGGCTTTCTAGCTACAATTCCCAAGATGTATTTGATATTTACTCTTTGTATGTAGGATTAGTAGAAGGAGAAAATAACTATTATTCTTGTGGAATGCATAACTTTGGCAAAGCCGATGTTTCCATGGATTTGAGTGAAGACATCGGTTTAGCAATTTATGTGATGAATGTTTTCAACTACTATCGTTTAACAGAATCGCCCATACTGCAAGATGGACATATCTTTCAACCTGATATTGAATCTCCTAGTTATCAGATGCAATTAGCTGAAGATGAAGAATATAATATGGATGCCTTACAATACAATTCCTACGGAAGATGGCGTTTACATCGTATTAGCTAAGTTGATTGATTAACTTGCCCACTCGTTCTTTGATTTCATCTCTTACTCTATAAAAAGTCTCAATCGGTTTTCCATCGGGATCTTCTAGTTCCCAATCCAAAAATACTTCTCTTACTACCCATTGGGCAGGCAAACTTGTACCGCAGCCGCACATAGAAATTACTGCATCATAATCATCAGCTTGAAATTCACTCAAAGCATTACTAGTTTGATTGCTGAGATCGATGCCAACTTCAGACATAACTTCAATAGCGGTAGGATGCACTCGACTTGCTTCTAAACCAGAGGAAATTACTTCAATTTTCCCTTCCCCTAATGCTTTGCCAAAGCCTTCCGCCATTTGAGAACGGCAAGAATTACGACGGCAGACAAACATAACCTTTTTCATTATTATATTTTATTGAGATTAGTTACCAGTAGATTGCAACTTGGCTTTCCGTTCGCTGTGACGATCTGTTAGATAATCGACCTTATCCCTTAATAATAGAGTGAATTTGTACAATTCTTCCATTACATCTACTACCCTGTCTTTGTAAGGAGAATCTTTCATAGTTCCATCTTCGTGGAACTCTTGATAAGCTTTTGCTACCGAAGATTGATTGGGAATAGTAAACATCCGCATCCATCTACCCAAAATTCGCAGGGTGTTGACTGCATTAAAAGATTGCGAACCACCACTAACCTGCATTACCGCCAAAGTCTTTCCTTGAGTTGGTCTTACCGAACCAATAGTTAAAGGTATCCAGTCAATTTGATTTTTCAAGATACCCGTGACATTACCATGCATTTCGGGAGATGACCAGACTTGACCTTCTGACCACTGACTTAACTCCCGCAATTCTTGTACCTTGGGATGGGTTTCGTCTACCTGTCCTCGTAGTGGTAATTCGTGGGGATGAAAGTTTAAGTTGTTTTAAACAGGTATTAAAAAGCAATATATCAAAAAATCATCTTGTTCTAAACCATAGACTGTGACAAGTGAAAAGCAAAATCTAGAGCCTGTTGACGAGTGGTTATTTTAGATTCTATTTGAGCTACCTGAGTTTCTGTTAATAGTTTGCCAATTATGGGAGACGGTTTGAGATTGAACTCCTCGATCAAATCATTACCTGTAATTAAAGGTTGAGGATATGCTATTGGATCTTTTGGATTTGAATATCGCTCAATCAATGGTTTTAATAAGTCAAAAGATACTTCATTTGCGATCGCTCTTACTATCAAGATCGCAAAAATATCCTTAACATCTAGAAACCAAAAATATTGTTCTCGCAAACTCATATTTTGAGTCATGATTTGTAGCTGGGGTAGATACTTAACTGTATTAGATACTGCTTTAATTTCAGTACGAGAATATTTGAGTTGATTTAATTGCGCTTCTGCTTTATTTTCTACTGTTGAAACTAAGGTGGCTAGCTTACTTAAAATAGACAATTTAGGTAGGTCTAAACTTAAATCAGAACAAAAATTGATCGCCTTTTCTACTTTATCTAACTCTTGAATTTTATCTTTGCTGATACTTGGCAACCAAAACTGTAATAAACCATCTTCTGCGGCTGCGGCAAGCCACTTATTGCCCAAAGAAGTAGTAAAAAGATAATTTAATTCTGCTTGCACTCTTTCCGCTGCAATAGTAGATATAAGATTAGCGCGATCGAAAATAGCTTTTCTAGTATTGCCTTCAATAGTAAGACCTAGCTGTGCAGCCTGACGATATGCTCGTAAAAGTCTTAGGGGATCGTCTTCCAAATTATTAGGAGAAACCATACGCAAAACTTTTTGCTGAAGGTCTTTTAAACCCCCCAAAGGATCTACTAGCTGTTGGGATAAAATATTATAAGCGATCGCATTAATAGTAAAGTCTCTCCGCTTTAAATCTGTTGTTAAGCTATCACCTTCTTGCCTCGCAAAATCTAGAGTACCTTGAGGAAAAACTACC
>CAKZYI010000654.1 GCA_937884735.1 uncultured Pleurocapsa sp. | reverse complement strand
CAATTAACAGTAGACTTATTTCTTTCTAATATTTATCAAATCTATCATTCTAATGTTTTTTCGTTTGCAAATCCTTACGAGATTTTGACTAAATATAACAAAGGAGAAACAAATTTTTGTCGTACAGAATTGAGCAAAGCTCCCTTAAATGGTGTAAGTCTTAAGGGAATAAAACTAGACGGTTCTAATCTTAGAGAAGCTAATCTTAGCAATGCCAATCTTAGTGATTCTAGTTTAAAACAAACAAACTTAGCATTAGCAAATTTGACCAAATCAATTTTGACTAATGTGAATTTTGAGCGAGCTAATTTATGCCAAGCCAATTTAAGAGAATCTCATTTAAAAGATGCTAATTTTACTCGATCTAATTTACAAGGAGCTGACTTGAGCGAAGCATATTTATTTCGCACCATTTTTGCTAAATCAAATTTACAAAATGTCAAGCTCCCCGAAGAATATACCTACGAAGTTTATTATGATTGTGAAACAATATTTGACGCTTCTTTCGATCCTAAACAAGCAGGTTGGACCAAAATCGATTGCTAATTAAAGTTTCAAAATAAGTGTGTTAAAACTAATTATTAATCAGCTATTTATGAATCTTCTTGAATGGTAAATTTATTAATTACTGAGATAAAAGAAGGATAATAGCAATCCTATTTGAAACTAGAGAATGATTGATTATAACTGTTGTTAGTCGTTAGTTTTTACCTATACTCCAAAATGATTTAGGGGTGCTAAAGAAAATACCGATTCTAAATTAAGCTAAAATCTTCACCTTACAAATTAAAGAATCCCTGCTTTGATCGCATAACAATAATATGCTGCAAAAATATATTTTATTGTTTTTATTATCTGGTAATTTCTGGAACTACTTGGCATTATCAAACAACGCTCAAATTATCCCAGATAATACTTTAGGTCAGGAAAACTCTGTTGTTGTACCCCAAACTACTTTTGAATCTGAAGTAGTCGATTACATTGAGGGGGGAGCAATCCGCAATAACAACTTATTTCACAGTTTTTCTGAGTTTAATATTCCAGATCGAGGTCAAGCTTACTTTGATTCTCCTACAGGTATAGATAATATTATTACTCGCATTACAGGAAATAATTCATCTAATATATTTGGAACATTAGGAGTAGATGGAGGGGCGAATTTATTTTTGCTTAACCCGAATGGTATTGTTTTTGGTCAAAACTCCCAGTTGGATGTGGCAGGTTCTTTTTTAGCCACTACTGCTGATAGCTATATTTTTAATAATGACTTCAACTATAGTGCTAGCCATCCTGAAGCACCACCACTGTTGACAATTGATATTCCTGTTGGCTTACAATTTGGCTCCAATGTAGCGTCTATTATTAATCGCTCTCGAACATTACTCGATCGACCTGTTATAGAGAATAATGATATAGATAGTTTCATTATTCCTGAAGGATTGCGGATTGCTCAAGGACAAAACCTTAGCCTTATTGGTGGAGAAATTATTCTTGAAGGAGGATATTTAAACGTATCAGAAGGTAAAGTCGAACTAGGCGCAGTAGAAGCGGAAAATAAGATTGGGCTTGTTCCTCAAGAGAATAATTGGAGTATTGATATACAGAAGTCAACAGTTTTGCTGATATTCAAATTAAGCAGGAAGGTGGAATTGATGGGGGTAGCAACGGTGGCAGCCAAATTAGGCTCACAGGCAAGAATATTAGTCTTGGTTACGATCTCAATGCTATAAAAGAATTAGGCTATGAAACAGCAGACTTTTTTAGCTTAAAACCTTTATCTCTTCTGGACGAACTACCTCCTAATAGCAATCATATAGTAGCTTTTAATCAAGATAATAGTCTTCCCAGTCAGATTAGTATCAATGCTTCTAATACGTTTTCTGTTATCGATCCTTTTAAACAACAACAGAACTTGCAGGCGCACACTTCAGGATTTGGAGACGCGGGAGATATCGAGATTATCAGCAATTCGATTATTTTGTACGGTGCAAGCATAGAAAGCTGGGCTTTGGCAGAAGCCACAGGCAATTCTGGCACCATTGATTTTGTTGCTCAAAATATGTCTGTTCAATATGGAGGAGGAGGAGTAAATACTTATGGTCTAGGTAATGGAGGAGAGATTTACGCAGATATTGAGGAAGATATAAATATACAATTTGGCGGTTTTGGTGCAGAAGTTCATGGTGCTGGGGATGGTGGCACAATTCAAGTCGATGCAACTAACTTAGAAATTCGTTCTGCTGGCATTGGAGTTGGCACTTTTAACGATGGTAATGGAGGAATAATAAATCTAAAAATTACTGATAACCTTAAAGTTTTTTCTGGAGGATTTGGCGCAGATACTTTGGGAAAAGGTGATGGAGGAAGCATTAAAGTTGATGCTCAAAATATTGAACTAGTTAATGCGGGAATGGGAGTTAATGCTAGAGATCGAGGCAAAGGTGGCAATATTTCTGTTACCGCAGGAACAATTCTGCTTAAAGATGGAATAATCGGTGCAGAATCTGGAACTAACCCTGATGAGAGAAATATAGATGAACAAGGATTACAAAAAATATTTAATCAGAGAAATGCAGGCGATGGTGGCAATATTTTTGTGAAAGCTCAAAACATACTGATTAGTAACGGCAATATTAGCACTACTACTGTAGGAACTGGAAATGCAGGTAATATTGAGCTACAGGCAGGTTCTTTTGAAGCTGTTGGTGTGATAGACAGCGAACTTCTAACAGGAGTTAACAGATTTACTGATGGCTCGGGTTCGGGAGGAAGAATTACTATAGATACAGAGAATTTCGAGCTGTCAAATGGAGCAACTGTCGCTGCCAATTCAACTGATATTGGTCAGGCTGGAGACATAGCCATAAATAGCGTTTATGATGTTAAGTTATTTCAGGAAGGCAGTATTTCTGTAGACGGCGGTATTGATGGAACTCCTGGAAATATAAATCTTACAGGTCAAGATATTATTATCAATCGAAACAGCATAATTTCAGCCAGTACGACTCAAGGAAAGCAGGGAAATATTACCATTTATGGCGATCGCTTGTTTTTGAGCGATCGCTCAAAAATTATCACAGATGCTACTCAAGATGCCACAGGGGGCAATATATCTATCAACCTTCAAGATAGTTTGATTGGTCTAAACAATAGCCAGATAACCGCCAAAGCCATAGAAGGAGAAGGAGGAAATATTAAAATCAACACAAAAGGGTTATTTTTTTCTGCTGATAGTTTAATTAATGCTAGTTCTGAGTTTGGTGTCGATGGTCTAATAGAGGTTCACAATTTTTCTGTCGACCCTAATTCTGGTTTAATTCAACTACCTGTAGACCCCATCAATGCTAATCTTTATCTTTCTCAAGGCTGTAGCCGCCAACAACAGCACGAATTTATCAGCGTTGGTCGAGGTGGTTTACCAGAAAATCCTTTGAAAAATGTGGCTCAAAACATCTTTGTACCAGATTTAGGAATTGATGCTGGAGGAGAATCTACACTCAATTCAGAATTTCCCACATCGGTTTTTTACCAAATTTCTCCT
This sequence comes from uncultured Pleurocapsa sp., assembly GCA_937884735.1. GTDB lineage: Bacteria > Cyanobacteriota > Cyanobacteriia > Cyanobacteriales > Xenococcaceae > Waterburya. The sequence continues at coordinate 4,375 of CAKZYI010000654.1, read as the reverse complement.
ATTGTAGAAGCTCAAAATTGGAAGGTCGATCAACAGGGAAAAGTAGTACTAACTGCTAATGTAGAAAAAAGCAATATTATTCAAAATCAAGTTACTTGTTTGAAGTAAATAACTGATGTTACGCAGTTAGAAGTTACATAAAGCATTTTTCGCCTAGGAGCTATCAATCGCGCTTCGGGCGAATATTAATTTGCAATAATTTAGCTCAGATTACAAATCTTTGATTAGGGATTTGCATCTTTGCTCCTTGTAGAGTTGTTTATAAGTCCAGATAAACCTCTTCCCTGCGGTGCAAGGGTTTGGATCGAAGTTTTGAGAGTTCATCTAGACTTGATTGCTAGTTAATGTTAATGGTGCGTAACATCAGTAAATAATTATTTTTGTACCTGATTGCTATTTGCGATCTGCCTCTGATGAAGCAATAATTTTTTCTTATAGTTAGTTAATTTACTACAACAAATAAATAAATGTGGTCTGTCTATATTATTCGCTGCGGTGACAATTCTCTTTACACTGGTATTTCTAACGACGTAGCCAAACGCTTTGCCGTTCATCAATCTGGTAGTGCTGCTGCTGCCAAATATACGAGACACAGGCATCCTCTAAGATTAGTCTTTAGTGAAGAAATTGGTACAAAATCCGAAGCTAGTCGTATGGAGTATCGAATCAAACAGTTACCAAATGGAACAAAAGAAAGTCTGGTCAAAGGGTTGACATCACTATCTAATTTTCGCTTGATTGGGCTGGTTTAAAACAAGTAGTAAGTTGGGAAATCCAGCCGACAGATTGCGTTTTAACTTGGACAAAATCGGCACATTTTAGCCAATTATCAACATTACCTCCTGCATAAACTTGAGAATAGGGTTCGCGAAAAAGCCTAATTAACCAGGGAGTATGGCGCAAACGTTGCTGATTACCATCAAGAATAACTATTTGTCCCCCAGGTTGGAGTATCCTCCGACATTCATGCAAAATTACTTGAGAAATATCTACAGGGGTTTCATGAAACAAAAACGCAATCGAAATCAAATCGAATGATTCATCGGCAAAATTGCTGGCTTCTGCTAATCCCTGTTGCCAATCAATTTCTAAATTAGCTTTATTTGCTTTGTGTTCTGCCATTACAAGCATATAGGGCGAAATATCTAACCCCGTAACTCTTGCTTTGGCAAATGCTTTTTTTAGCATAATCGTCGAACTACCCGTACCACATCCGAGATCAAGAATATTTTTGGGTTGATGTTCAACTAAGGCAATTGCTTGTTGACGAAGTTTATTTTCATTAGGTGGTGCGGCAAATTTAGTTACCGCGTCATAAGTTACAGGAGCGATCGCATTTAAATAGCCTCCTTTGATACCATGAAAGTCTTTGCTGCTATAGTATTGCGGATAATTATTGTCCGTGTCACCAAAGCTACTATTTGTTTGTTGCCAATCAAAGGTATCGTATAGTTTGAGGTTATCCTTGCCAATTAAAGCACGAACCATCAATCTCAAGAAGGGCAATAAAATTGGATTTTCTAAAATCGCCATTTCATTAAATATTTATTGTTAAACATTCATCATTAAACAACAAATGAACCCCAAGACATCAAGCCTTATCAAAATTACTTCTATTACCTTAATCACTGCTGCTTTGGGGTTAGAGATTTGGAATATCTATCTGCATTTTAATAATCAAGCATTACCAGATAAACTCAATCCTGCTTTGTGGTTGGGTACTGTTGCTTTAATCGGTCATGGTATTGAAGGCTTTGTTGCAGCTTTTAATGCTAGTTCTCGCAACAAAAATCCGTTGTCCTATGGTGTGTATACATTCTTTGTGGGATTTGTGGGCTTGCAGGAATTGTTTGATCAACCTTCAAGCTAATTTCAAAAAAAAGCGATTTTATCCGTGGAAACAACCAAAAAAACGAAAACACTATCAGAAATTATCGTAAATATACTGTTGTAATATTTTTAAATAAATCAGATGATGTGTCTTGTCAGTCAAAAAAGTTATTTGTTTTAAATCTCACACAATTGATTTAGTCACAAGAACGCCTCATGACTAATCAATTTTCTAGTCTTGCTCCAGAACCCAGTTAAAAAGCTGGGTTTTTTTCTTTCAGGGTAATATTGTAACCTTTCATACAAAAGAAGTGCCATATATTCCGCAGTATTTAGTCGGCATTTCCGCCAATTGTGATATTTTTGATTCTCAAACTAGGTCCACCACAGCCTACAGCCAAACCTGATTGTCCTCCTTTGCCGCATCCGCCAGACTCATCCCAATAGAAGTCATCTCCAATCGCTTCTATATTAGCTAGTGTTTTAAATACATTCCCCGACAGGGTAACATCCTTGACAGGTTCTGCTAGTTCGCCATTGCGAATCATCCAGGCTTCCCCCGCACTAAAAGTAAACATTTCACCGTTAGTCATTCCTCCAAGCCAGTTACGAGCATATACACCTTCTGAGATATCTTGAAATAGTTCTTTGACAGGAGTTTTACCTTTGGCAATCCAAGTGTTTGTCATCCTGACTATGGGTGAATAATGATAGTTTAAGCATCGAGCATTTCCTGTTGGCTGTTCTCCCAGGCTTCCTGCGGTTTCACGGGTATGAAGTCTACCCACTAACACCCCATCTTTTATTAGTTGAGTAGTGGTAGCAGGAGTGCCTTCATCGTCATAAAAGTAGCTTCCGCGATGAATATAATTATTTTCTGCTTCTATTGGTGCGGCACCATCAAAAATTTGTAATTCCTCCGAACCAAAACGCTTCCCCATACTCATTACTTCGAGTAAATCTGGATTTTCGTAAGCCATATCTGCTTCAGAAAGATGCCCAAAAGCTTCGTGAACGAACAATCCTGTTAAAATGGGGTCGATTACAACTGTATAGGTGTCGCCTTTAATTTTGGGAAGGGATAAAGCATTTACAGACCTTTGTGCAGCACCTATCACCTGTTGGTCTAAATTAGTTAAATCTTCGTATGCTTGGCGCGATCCTGTAGTTTCTCTTCCTGTTTGAATCAAATCGTCTTCTCTAGCAGTAGCAGAAAATCGCATTTCCATATCTGTCCAAGACTGTTCGATCGCGCTACCGTCAGAGTTAACCATGATTATCTGTTGCGAGCTGTCACTATAGCTAACGGTGGTAGCAGTGATAGATTTGCTGTATTCACGCAAAATAATATTATAGCGATCGCATAATTTCTTTTTATCTGCTAAAGATATCTCTCGCGGATCGCTTCCTGTCAAAGGGACTCGACATGTTGTTTGTATCGGTGCAACGTCTGCCAAAATAGTTTGTGAGTCGCCAATCATTCTCGCAGCAGAGATTGCTTCTTCAATGCGATCAATTAAAGTATCCAAATCGTTAAATGCAGAAAAACCCCAACCGCCACGATAGCAAGCTCTTACCTGTCCGCCCAAAGCAATACTTTCGCTGAGAGTTTCTATTTTACTGCTGCGAAGAAAAATATTGGTTTCTTCAGCTTGTTCTAGGCGAATGGTCAAGAAATCAACGCGATCGCTATAGGTATTAATATACTCAGTTAATCGGTTTTTGTGCTCGGCAAATAACTCAGACATCAAAATGTTACGAATTTTAGAATACTGTACTGCTCTTAATCATAGAAGAGGTACATGTATAGTTCTAATTTTGTAACAAAGGTAGGCATTGATGCAGCTTTTGATCCAAATATAAAGATTGAGGATAGTTATTGGCAAAATCTGTAGCTTCTAAAATTATTTGAGCATCACTTTCTTTAGTGCAAAAAGAATTAACTCCAAGAGAATAGAGCAGTTCAATCACTTCTGGATGATGATAATCGCTCCAATGAATTAAGCTCGTCTGAGGTGATATGGCTTTAATTAAAGCTAAATTATCAGTATCAGATTCTCCTTCAATGTCGAAAAACAAAATATCAATATTCATTTGTCCGTACATCAAAGAAAAAATCTGCTCGGAATCTTCAAGCAACATCACTTTTAAATAAGGTCTATTAGCCTTAATTAATTGACTCAACTGTCTTCCTTGATACTTATTAGATTCAATTATTAAAATATTTTTTGATTCGCGTGAGGATGCTTTTAAGGAAGAAATATTGTCTAGCATAAATTTAAAAGTCGCATCGAAGTGCGTATATTTATCTAAATATTATTACTTACAATCTTACATCGCTTTTTAAGATTATCAAGTGTTTTTACGGTGGTTAATCAAAAATTGATTAAAATAGAGAAATTATCGGATTTTTTTATTCTGTTGAAATTTCTTTTTAGTATAGAGTTTCGTTTTTTGGGTTTGTGTTTTTTGTTTTGTCTTGTCAAGGAGTAATATTGTTGTGAGTAGAAGAACCCAATATCTTAAGCGCTCTTGCTTGATTTTC
>CAKZYI010000653.1 GCA_937884735.1 uncultured Pleurocapsa sp. | reverse complement strand
GGTAAAGTTGATTCTAACGGCTACCAATGCACCCCCTTCGTTATCGATTTCGTTAAACGCCATTTGTCTGGCAGCTAATATAGCCTGTCGGTTGAGCATGGTATTGCTATGGGGATTGGTTAGCTCTGTTCTTTCTACCTAGCCATCTGGAGCAATAGTGAGCCTAATTCCTGCACTGCCCTCATCTCCATCCAGCAATGAAGGATATTCTGGTTGGCAATTTGCAATGCAGCTTATTCCCGCAGAATTGGTGATTGGTTCGGCTACTTCTGGTGGTGACGAGTTGGTTGCTACCGTTTCTTCTGTGGTGGTTTCCTCTATAGCTTCATTATTGCTAGCAGGAGGGTTTGGTTCTACTGGTGGGGCGGGAGCAGTATTGCTAGGCGTAACATCTGGAGTAGTTAAAACCTTTTTTGGCTTGGGAGTTTCGACTTTGGGCGGGGGAGTTGGTTCTGGTTTTGGTTGGGGATTTTCAACTTTGGGTGGAGGAGTTGATTCTGGTTTTGGCTTGGGAGGTTTTGGTTGAGTGGCTGCCTCTTTTTTTAAGGGTTTGGGTTTATCTACCAAAACTAATTCAATTGGCTTGTCTACTTTGTTTGATTGCTTTTGGGGAAACCAGCGGGGTATAAAAATAAATAAAACGCCATGGAATATAGCCGAAGTAGCAAAGCTAGCAGTTAATAGTATTCGTAGTTTTTTTTGTTCCTGCTGGTGTTTTGAGTAGTTAGAATTTAAAAAATACATTTACGTTTACATTACTGTAATTTAAAAACAATCAGAGCAAACTATAGGCATACATAACCTAAATTCATTTCAAATTTATTGGCTCTTAGGGCAGTTGTTGTGAGATTGCCAACAAGGTTTTTTGATGCCATAAAAACATGATAATATAAAAACACTAAATGAAAAAATATTGCAATTAATCCAATAAATTTTTATGTTAACTGATCGCCTTTGGGCTATAGGGGGTATAGTTACAATCCCTTTACTAGCCTTTTCTTTGTTGGCAATAACGTTAATTATTGAGCGAATTATTTTTTGGCTAAAAATCAAGCAAAAAGAACGCAAAGTAGTTAAAGAAGCATTTTCAATTTATCGTAGCGATCCTTTGTCTGCAAGAAAAAAGCTACAAAACAATAACGATTTACCCATCTCACGTATTTTTTTAGCAGCTATTGAATTAGAAAGCCCTACTAATGAAGAATATCGCTTGGCTTTAGAAAGTGCAACCCAAGTAGAATTGCCTACTCTAAGGCGTTTTAGTACTTTATTCCAAACAATTATTACTGCTTCTCCACTCTTGGGCTTGCTCGGCACAATCTTGGGTTTGATTCGCTCTTTTGCCTCAATGGATATTGGCAACATTGCTAGTAGCAGCGCATCAGGAGTTACTGGCGGTTTGGGAGAAGCTTTAGTATCTACTGTAATGGGATTGGTGGTAGCAATTTTCACCCTGCTTTTTGCTAATGCTTTTAGAGGATTATATTTACGGGAACTAGCCACAATTCAAGAGTTAGGTGGTCAATTGGAACTGCTCTATCGTCGTTTCCATCAAAAAGGAAGAAAGTATGCGCCCTATAAATGAACCTGAAGATACTTAAGGCATCGCAGCAAAAAGAGAATCAGGTTGTTGTTCAGACTGTCTATGACTATTATCACCGCAGTTCAAAAAAATTACGAAGTTGCGATCGCTTGTGACACCCTTGTTACTCGTAACGGAGGTGCGATTAAATCACTGGCTGAATATCAATCTGCTGCCTCCAAACTTCTTCACTTTGGAGATAGCATATTAGGTTTTACTGGCAGCTACGCTGTCAAACAAATATTTACAGATCTATTGAAACGCAATGAACCTACTTCCCTGGGTTCGGCGGGTGAGATTTTTCGCTGGCTACTTAGCAATCAAGCTAGTCTCAAGTCGGAATACTTCATGAAGACAGACAACGGGAATGATAAACGGCAGCCAACAGAGTCTCAGTGGCTTTACGCTCTTTTGGTCAACGTTCACGGTATTTTTGTCATCACTGCTTATCGAGAGGTGTCTGAATTTTCTAAGTTTTGGGCTATTGGCTCTGGCGATCGATTTGCCCTCGGAGCTTTGGAAGTTCTGTACGATCGAGATCTAAGTGCCGCAGAAATTGCCCGCCAAGCTGCTTTAGCTGCTACCAAATTTCATCCAGAGTGTGCCGAACCTGTTATTGTCAAAAGTATCATCAAGAAATAACAATATTTAGAAAGCGTGAGATACTCGAAGAAAAAATAGTAACTAAAGACTAAATGAATCCTTTTCACATCGCATTCCCAGTAGATGATATCCAAGAAGCAAGAAAGTTCTATGGAGATATTATGGGTTGTTCTGAAGGGCGTAGTGCCGCCTCATGGGTTGATTTTAACCTCTACGGGCATCAAATTGTTGCTCATTACAAGCCGACAACACCTAACCCAAACTCACTCCATCATAATAGCGTCGATGGACAAGATGTACCAGTTCCGCATTTTGGTGTGGTGCTAACGATGAATGATTGGCAGATTCTATGCGACAGGCGCAAGAATGCAAAGGTTCAGTTTAAGATTGAGCCTTGTATTCGATTCGAGGGCGAGGTTGGGGAACAAGCGACAATGTTTTTTCTAGATCCTTTTGGATATGCCCTCGAATTCAAAGCTTTTCGAGACAGATCTTATTTGTTTAAATAATAAAATAACGTTAGAAAAAAATTTATAGATTCTAAATTGAATTTACGATTCAAAGTTATTCTCAGCCTGAGTAATTTGTTGCCGTAAATTACTAATTTCTCGATCCAGCTTTGATTTTTGTTGAATCAGGGTATTTTGCACCAAGAACAATTTTTGCTGGAGAATATCTAACTTATCTAAATCAGATATTTCCTCTTCCAAACTAGATGTTGCAGCTAGATATTCTATCTTGGTTTGTCTTAGCTCTACTTCGGCAGTTGCGATCGCAATTTGCTTTTCTCTTGTCTTATTATAAAGCTGGTTTTTTAACTGTTCTAATGTGGCAAGTTTTGTGACAGTCAGATTGGCTGTCGGTGGTAAATACAGTGTTGGGCGAGCGCCTGGTAAATTATTAGAGGTACTGTGCTGTAATGAGGATTGTCTAGATTTAACCCTAGAAGCATGAGCGAAGTTAACTAACCCAAAGATACCCAACCCTAAAGATAAAAAACCGATGTGGTTCAAATTACTTCGATCTTTAATTTTATTGGTGGTAGATAAATCGTGGTGGGAATTTTCTAATTCTGGAAGTGAATAGGTTGCCGATTGTTCTTCTGTGTCTATCGCCACCTGCACCTGCATATTAGTCAGATTAGCAACTTTTTGGCTGTCATCGTCATTTATGCGAATTTTTACTTCCACTACTCGTGCATTTTCGTCGTTATTAGGATCGGCAGAATTACCAGCCAGAGTCTTATTCCCAACCTGCAAGCCAATGTGAGTAACTTCCCCTGTTATTGTGCCTTCAAAGCCACCGTATTCGCTTTCGATTGTTGCTTTTTGCCCCAGGTTAATTTTGGTAATTTCTGTTTCATATATTTCAGCCAGCGCATACATTTCTTTGGTTTGTCCCAGTTCGATAATACCCTCTTCTGTATCTACTCGTTCTCCTACGCGGGTATTGATTCGCAAAATTCTACCGGCAACGGGAACTCTAACCTGAGTATCTTCTAAGTCTGCTTGGCGTTGTCGAACGGCTACTTGCGCCATTGCCAATTCTGCTTCGGCAATTTCAATATCTACTGGGCGTACTTCTTTTAATTTGGCTAAATTCTTTTTTTCTTGAATTATTTGCTTTTCGAGAGTGCCAATTGTATTGTTTAATTCTGCTTTTCTTTGATTTAAGATTGCTGTAGCTACCTTGAATTTTTCCCTGGCTTGATCCGATTCTTCTTGACTAATTGCTCCCTGTCTTTGCAAAGAGTCTTTTCGTTCAAATGATAACTTGGTCTGTTCTAATTCTGCTCTAACGCTATTGAATGCAGCTTCTTTGGCTTTAGTTTCGTACTGTAATTGAGCTTGTAAGCCATCTATAACTGCCTGTTGTGCTGCTATTTCCGATTCTTTTGCATCTCCTGACTTTATTTTCTTAAGTTTGGCTGTCTGAAGCACCACATTTTGCTTTGCTTCTGCCAAATCTCCTTGTTTTCTTTCTATACCTTGAAGAACAGCGACAATTTGTCCTTCTTCTACCCAGTCTCCTTCTTTAACTAGAATTTTATTGACACGACTGTCTTCTGCATTAGCTACAGATAAAGATATTACCTCTCCTTTGGGTAAGAGCCTGCCGAAGGCGACGACATTGGTAATGGGCGTTACTGGAAGATCGGCAATCTCCGTCGATTGGGATTCCGCTTGGGAAAAACTCGCACAAGAGTTGCATAATATGATGGGGGCAATAGTTGCTATGAAAATAGCGAAAGAGTTAACTCTTTTAGTTTTAGACTGTAGAAGAGCCATAAAATTTATTATCGTTTTTATTATCGTTGCTGATTTTATAGAGTGACCCTGCGTTAGCCAACCCTTTGGGGCAAGGGAACGCACTTCATGGTGAAGTATGAGTTGATAGTAATATTCTTCGCAGCTTTCTTTTGTGAGAGGATGCTACTTAACGTCAGTTCGAATTAACAAGATTGATTTGTTGGGATAGGTATTAGCAATTGCTGACAAGTTAAGAAATTTATTCATTAGTCAACTACACGCCACGCAAAGCGTGGCAAGCCTATGAAATAAGCTTTGGGCGGTACTCCGCCCTGTGATGGCGTTTAGTTTATTTTTAAACACTACATATAGATTAAAGGAGAAAAGAACCTTTTATAGTTCAAAATTACTGATAAATAACCAAACCCGTTACCCGTTACCTGTTACTTGTTACCTCAAAGCTAGTTAACAAAGAACGTAGACCACTAACTTGTCACAAATGGCTATTAGTCATTAGCCTAAATCTTTTGCAGTTCATCTTTGCGTTTTTATTTTATCTTTTATCGGCTATTGAAGATAGTTTCCAGGTGCCATCGGACTTTAATTGTAATATTTGCTGATGATACTCTAATAGACTAGAGCGATGACCAATACTAATTGCAGTAATACCTTGCTTTTGTAGTTGTCTGTAAAGCAATTCTTCATTGTCATTATCCAAGGCACTGGTAGCCTCATCTAAGATGGCATACTGGGATTTAGCTAATAGCAAACGGGCAAAAGCTAGACGCTGTTGCTCTCCCAAAGATAGTATTGTTGACCAGTCTTTTATAATGTCAAAATTAAATCTTTCTGCAATATGAGATAGATTTACTTGTTGAAGAATTTGTAGCAATACTTCGTCTTTAATATTATTAATATTATCTGATTTGGGATATAAAATTTGTTCTCGTAATGTACCTTCTAAAGTGTAAGGATTTTGAGGTAAAAAGAATAATTGTTTGTGTTGGGGTATGGCTATCAAACCCGAACCAGAATCCCATAAAACAGATATCGCCCTTAATAAAGAACTTTTTCCGACACCGCTTGCGCCAGTAATTAATAAATTAGTATGGGGTTTGATGGTTAAGGATAAATCTTTGACTAGAGTGTTTTGATAGTCTGGAGTTTGTAGGGTTAGATGTTTGATTTTTATTCGCGAGCTTTGTTGGGTATCGATAGTACGAGGGATTTTTGGAGTGAATGTTTGATCGATTGATGGCGAGGGAGACTGTTTCGTAAGCAGCCTATCAGATCGCAATGTTGATAAATATTGTTCTAGTATCCCTACCCTGTCTACTGCCGCTGCCAAACTGCTTAATTGTTCAAATTGGGTGATGATAAGAGCCAAAGCTGCTAAAACACTTCTAAAAGAAGAGCTTGCTTGAGCAATTACTCCCACCTCCAAATCTCCAGACAAAATGCCTGGGGCAAGAAATAAACCAGGGATAATTAATGTTAAGTATTGGTAGCCATTTTGGAAGAAGCTAAGATTCAATTGCCAACGAATTAGATACTTAAAATTATTGAAAGCCTGTTTGAATTTATCTCGAACAATATCCAACTCCATTGATTGTCCGTTATACAAAGCGATCGCCTCGGTGTTCTCCTGTATCCGCACTAAACCATAGCGAAAGTTGGCTTCTTTTTGAATTTGCTCGATATTAATTCCTACTAATTTACGACCAAATAAGACAACAGATATAGCAGTACCTAATACAGAATAAACTACTAAAAATATCATCAAAGGTTTGGAAATTGACCACAGAATTAAAGAAAAAACAATTACCTGTAAACTTGAGTCGGCAAGTAAAACCAAAAACCTCAAAGACTCTTGAGTAAAGTTTTTCACATCTTCGACAATACGGCGATCAGGATTATCTATTTGGGGCTGTAAACTAAGCTGATAGTATTTACGCAGATCAAAATACTTGTCTAACTAATAGGTACTAGTC
>CAKZYI010000652.1 GCA_937884735.1 uncultured Pleurocapsa sp. | reverse complement strand
ATAAATTCCGATGATCTGCATCAAGTTTTCAGGAGTGTCGGGCAACATCGATCCCCCTGCTTCTAGACGATGAATTATGTCAGCAAAGGGATGACTGGTAGGAGGTAGTTTTGTTGTTGTTTGATTCATGGCGATTATTTAGATAAAAACAATTGCTAAGGTAAAAGAAAATTACAATTCATTCTTACCAGATTGAGATGATTATTTTTGAGCCACAATAGTTGTATTGATTGGATGGCTGGCAATGATACTAAATTCAGTAATATTAGTTAGCCAAACTGGTTGTATGCCGAGAATGACTATCAAAACTGCTAAAACAAATGCAGGAATTCGTTCTGCTAGTCTTACTTTGGGATATGTAACTGGGGTTTCTCGACAGTCAATTTTGCCAAAAAATGCTTTATTGAGCATTATCACAAAATAGATTGAAGTTAATCCTGTAGCAACTAGACAAAGTATGGTCAAAATCGGAAACACAGTAAAACTTCCTTGAAAAGAAATATATTCACCGATAAATCCCACCATACCAGGAATACCAGCACTCGCCATTGCCGCCAAAATCATTTGTCCGCCAATTACGGGTAAACCTCGTTGTGGATTCATTAAGCCTTTAAGAACATTAATATCTCGGCTGCCAGTTTTGTTCTCGACAACTCCTGCCAAGTAAAACAACAACGCCACAATTAAGCCATGGGCAAACATTTGGCAAATTGCTCCAGATATGGCGATGGATGTACCTGCGGCTGTCGCCAAGACTACAAATGCAATATGTGCTACTGAGCTGTAAGCCACCATTTTCTTAATATCTGTTTGGGAAATGGCTACCAAAGAAGCATATAAAGCACTAGCTGCTGCGATCGCAGCTAACCAAACAGCAATACTATTCCATAGTTGGGGAAATAGCCCCAGACCAAAGCGTATTAGGCCATAAGTACCTAATTTTGACAATATTCCAGCCAACACCATTGATACAGGCGTTGAGGATTCGGTATAAGCGTCAGGCAACCAGGTATGTAGGGGAACCAGGGGAGTTTTGATCGCAAAACCGATAATCAAAGTGATTAGGAGGATTAGCTGTTTGCTATAGGGTAAAACTTGGGTTTGAATTGTCTCATAATCAAAACTGCTGTTAGTGAGAAAAGCAATGCCCAAAAAAGATGCTAAAACGAAAATACCAGAAAATGCTGTATATAGCAGATATTTTGTACCTGCATAACCTCTATTTTCACCACCCCAGATATTGATTAAGAGGTAGGTGGGAATAAGCTTTACTTCATAAAAAATGAAGAATAAAAGCAAATTTTGCGACAGCAATGCACCGTTGATACATCCTGCCAAAATTAAGATTAGACCATAAAATAACCTGGGTCTAGTAAAACTGCTATCTTCTTTCTGTGCCAAGTCACCACTGTAAATAGCCAGGCATATCAATAGGTTATTAAGAATTACTAGAGGGAGGGATAAGCCATCAATTCCCAGATTGTAATTTATACCTAAAACTTCAATCCAAGGCAAAAATTCAGTTAGCTGTAAACCTTGAACTTGTAAATCGTAACTAGAAATTGTTAGGAGAGAAACTACAAGACTCACAAGACTAAAAGCAAATGCTGTTAATCTAACTTTCGTGTTATCAATTTTTGCAGGTATTAAAAAAAGAATAATTGCTGCCAATAAAGGCAGCCAAATGAGAATACTTAACATGATTTATTAAAATTAGAAAGCCGAATCAAAAAGCTAAAGCTAGTACTAGACCAAGGAGTATAGTTCCCAAAACAATAGAAAGAAAATAAAACTGGGACTGACCAGAGTTGCTATATCGCAGAGCCTGTCCACTAAACAACGTACCGAAACCTACTAAGTTTACCGCACCATCGACAATATAGCGATCGCACCAAGCTACTGCCTTAGACGTTAGTCCAATCAAACTCACAACTGTCAGACGATAAATATCTTGGATATACAGGTCATTTGCTAATAGTTTTTGTAAAGACGAGGGGATTAATTCTACAGGTCTGGCATCTTTTTCTGGAAGATATAAAAATGCTGCCAAGCTAAAACCAGTAATACTCGAACCGATTAACATTACGGCTACAGTTTTATCTAAATTTTCCCAGGTGGGCAGTAAGTTAAACTGCTGCAAAATGAGAGGGAAGTGCAGCACAACTCCTGCCAAAACGGTCATTGGCAAAATCATTGCCCACAAAACTTCAGGACAGCGTTTGGTCATAGCCTGGACTTTGCCACCAAATACTAAACTAAACACTCGCATTAAGCTAAATGCTGTCAATCCATCTACCAGTACTAAAACTCCCAGCAAAAGAGGTTGGACTGCTAACAGATAATCTCCTAACTCTAGTAACGCCCAAAAACCACCCAAAGGAGGGATGGCAACTAAGCTTGCTGCACCTACCAAAAATGTTGTGCCACTAACAGGACGACGACCAAAAATACCGCCCAACATTGTAATGTCTTGAGTAATATTGCTAATAATGATGGAGCCAGCACTCATATATAATAAGCTCATCGCTACCCCATGAATCAAAATCAACAGCAATGCTGAGTGATTTGCACCCACAGCAACTGCGATAAAGATAAATCCCATGTAGGCACTGACAGAATAGGATAAAGTTCGCTTGATATCTACCTGAGCGATCGCAATTAAAGATGCGCTAATAGCAGTAAAAGAACCTACGCAAATCATCACCAAATTGGAAATAGCCGATTGCGCCAATACGGGCTGTAATTGAATGGCAACATAAGCACCTGAAGCTACCACAATTGAATTACGCAGCATAGAAGCAGGAATAGGTCCTTCCATTGCCTCATCAAGCCATAGCTGTAGAGGAAACTGGGCGCATTTTGCTAAAGGCCCTGTGATTAAAGCTAAACAGAGTAAATTAGCTGTAACAGGAGTTAAATTTGCCACCTTTGCCCATTCTGCTAAATCATCGTAGTTTAGAGTACCGGTAAAAGACCAGAGAGAAATGATTCCAATCAGCAACAACAAATCACCCACTCGCTTTGTCCAAAAAGCATCTCTTGCCCCAGTAACTACAAGGGGTTGAGCAAACCAGAAGCCAACAATTAAATATGTAGCCAAAGTAAGCAACTCTAAAAATACGTAGCTAAAGAAGAGAGAGTTGCATAAAGCTAGACCACACAAACCAGCCTCAAAAAAGCCCATCAGAGCATAAAAACGACCCCAACCCCAGTCCATTTCCATGTAGCCAACAGCATACAGCTGTGCCAGGATATTCAAGCCTGTAATCAGCACCAGTGCGGCTACGGTAATAGAAGAAATTTTAATATCAAAGGAGATGTATAAACCGGCTGCTGTCAACCAAGGAAATCTTATTTCTTGAACTGGCTGTTGCCAAACTTCCTGCAACGCGAGAATGCTGTGGATAAAAGCGATACAGGTCATTAGTAAGTTAATATATCCTGCGGGTCTAGAGCCAGTTTTATTGATTTTCCCTGGCGAGCACGTTAGTGACATGATCGCCCCGACTAGTGCGTAACATGGAACTAGCCAGATACTTTCACTAAACATCATGCACCATAATAAATGAGTATTAAATATTGACAGTCAACTAAAGTGTCTTAATTAAACTTAAAATCTAGTATAGATTAAATTCAATGCTTTGTACAATACTATTTGCTTATTTCTATGATAAATAGATTTTAAAATAGTCAATTATCTATTTTTATGATGGATGATTGACTATTCAAATAAGCAAGATTGATGGACAAGAAACGGTTAACAATAGACAATTAACAAAGAGAATATTTGTTCTAAATCAAGATACCTCTTGCCACAGGATTACTTTGGCGAATTCGTTTAAGCTAGTAAGCTATTTAATGAATGAAAAAAATTTTTGTCATTGATACTAATGTAATACTTCACGATCCTACTGCCATTTTGCGGTTTGAAGACAATGAAATAGTATTGCCAATTGCCGTAATTGAAGAATTAGACCGTTTCAAAAAACAGCCAGAGATGACTGGTCGTAATGCCAGGCAAGTATCTCGCACCCTAGATGATTTGCGTCAAGAAGGTCACTTGACTACTGGAGTAACCTTAAGCAATGGAGGTACATTAAGAGTCGCTTTAAGCGATCGCTTAACCCTCAAAGAACTCCCCTCAGAATTGAGTGGTGACGTGGCTGATAATGCTATTTTAGCAGTAGGAATGCAGTGCAAAAATCAATGCCACTGTCCTGTCATTGTAGTCAGCAAAGATACCAATTTACGAATCAAAGCCGATGCTTTAGGACTCAATGCCGAAGACTATGAAACAGATAAAGTTGATGTAGACGAACTTTATACTGGTACCACAGAAATACTAGTTGGTGCCGATAAAATTAGCGAATTTTTCAAATCTGGTTCGATTACCCTAGAAAAAAAGTTTTTACCCAATCAAGATATTACCCTGGTAGACCAGCTTAATCCTTCTCACACCGCACTAGGAATGGTTGATGGCAAAAGTCACACCATCATTCCCTTGATGACATTACCCAAGTTAGGAGTATCTCGAATACAGCCTCGTAACCGAGAACAAAGATTTGCTCTCAATTTACTATTACAAGATTCTATTAAGTTAGTTACACTAGTAGGCAAAGCAGGAACAGGAAAAACCCTACTAGCGATCGCAGCTGGATTACAAAAGGTAGCAGACGAAAAGCTCTACAGTCGTCTTCTAATATCTCGCCCAGTAGTACCAATGGGAAAAGACATTGGTTTTCTCCCTGGAGATATTAACGAAAAGCTCACTCCCTGGATGCAACCTCTTTATGATAATTTTGATTTGATTTTTGGCAATCAAGATAAAGAAGAAAAGCCTGGACACTGGCGTAGAGGACACGAAGAATTAATTGAAATGGGTCTTTTGCAAATTGAACCCCTGACTTATATCCGTGGTCGCACCATTCCCCAACAGTTTTTAATCATTGACGAAGCTCAAAATCTTACTCCCCATGAAGTCAAAACTATTATTACTCGTGCTGGAGAAGGTACTAAAGTAGTTTTAACAGGAGATCCAGACCAGATCGATAATCCTTATATTGATGCTGCCAGCAACGGACTAACTTATGTAGTAGAAAGATTCAAACACGAACCTTTAGCTGGTCATATTACTCTAGCCAAAGGAGAGCGATCGAGTCTGGCAGAAAGAGCCACAGCGTTGCTATAACAAAGTTATTAAAGGCAAGAAATAAAAATAGATAACGATTAAAAAACTAGAGCTATGGGTAAAAAATCCAAAATTAAAAAAATACGCAGACAAGAAAAAGCTGGTAGCAAATCGACCAAAAAATACAAGCAGACTGAGTTTGTCGAGCAGTTTGAAAAAATGGGTTATCAACTTAAAATTGACCCTAAGCTACAGCCTAAAACTAATCGAGGTAATATATCTCCAGAAATTCCTCATGATAAAATTGAACCCCAGTTATAAGAAAATTTGCCAAACATTTTATTTTAAAAATTGCTTACTTATTTCACAATCAACTCATCAATAATTTGCTTGATTTCACGAACAGCATTAAGAGGATTTTCCTGATGATAAGCAGTCATTAACTGATTCATTTCTTCAACTTGACTATTAATTGAGTCTAGAGTGTCTTGCAAAGGCTGTAACTGTTATTCGTAAAAATCAAATTGAGACTGAACTTCAATTACGTTCAAGTTTAATTGATTCCACTCATATTGCTTTTGAACAATACTTGATTCTAGTTCGTTTTGCTGGCTTTTCTGTTGCCCTAACTCAGCTGTGCGCTGCTGAATATTTTGTTCTATCTGAGCTATTTCTTGGGCTAACTCTTCCTGTTGCTGTTGAAGTTTTTGATATTGTTCTTCTAGTCCTTTTTTGATTGAACTCAAATCAATATCTTGAATCTCCGAATCAAAGTCAAAGTCAATTATTCCTTGTCTGCGTTTTAAAACCCTAGAATGCTGTAATAAAATCTGATGTCTCTCCTTAAGAGAACGACGTTGACCAACTAATGTTTGGTCGAGCATTTTCTTTGCTTCTCGTTCATCTGCTAGTTCTTGTTCTAGAGTAAAACGTTCAAAATCTCCAACTTCAGCAATTTTTGCTTCTAGATCTTCTACCGCTTTGCATTGCCAACCTAGTTCTTCTTCTTGATCGTTAACAAATCTGGCTACTTTTTCCAAATCTTTTTTGAGATCTCCAACAATAGTTTCCAAATTTGGCAAAGGCATATTTTCCAATTCATGAAGATTCACTTTTGGTACACCAGCAAAATCAGATTGAGAGCCTTCTAACATTTCCAGCATGCTTTTTTGCTCAACTGACTGTAGCTCAAGTAAACTGCTTAATTTCTGTTTTTCTTCTAAAGACTTTTGTTCAACTCTTTACTCTTGTTTCGGTAGAGAATTTCCATCCATCATAGTCTGTTTTTGCTGCTTTTTATCCTCCAACTCTGCCGTCTTAGCCTCTAATTCGTGACGTTGAACTTGAATACTTTCTAAATAATGGCTAAGATTTTGCCAGTGAGGCTGAATAAGTTCTTGCTGATTATTAAGGGTAGTAGCCGTCAAATTTAATTTATCTTTTAATGAGTTACCAGAGCTAGTAACATTTTCTAAAAGCGACAATTGTTCTTGAATACTCTTAGCTTGAGATTCATCTAAAACTCTAGATTCTTTAAGTT
>CAKZYI010000651.1 GCA_937884735.1 uncultured Pleurocapsa sp. | reverse complement strand
CCTGTTTTATACGATTCAGCTTGTCGCTAAAAATATCAATTTATCAAAAATCAAGAAAATCGCCTCAGACATATGCTTGATGTCAACCAAATAAAGCCTTTAGAAATAACTTATGAAAGCATTGTAGAAGATGCAAAAATGCAAGTTTGCAGAGTGCTAAACTTTATAGAAGTATTGCCCCTACCACATCAGGTAATGGATATTAATTCTCAAATTCAAAAAATGCCTTGCGATATTTCTCAAGAAATTATTCGCCAATACAAAAGTAGCAATCTTTTTACTGATTAGAAAAGTTTGGTTGACTGTTGATAAACAGTAAGTATAGAGCAATGGGTATGAATGTGTAATGGTAAATTGAAACAAAAAAATACCGTATGCTAAACAAATTAATAGTTTTAGATACGGTACAAATAATCTTTGTTAGTCTAAAAGCCTAAAAATTCTATTGTTTCAAAAATTCTGTTTATGCTAAAACAAAATCTACCTCATCCGCACCATCAGTAGCACCCGTTCCACTAACTAGCTTTTCGCCATTGACTTCTACAGCAAAATCTGTGCCATCTAACTTAAGGTTGTAATCAGTTGCATCTCCTGTGTAACCTACACTGGCAACCATTTGGCGACCTGCATCAGTATATTTAAAAGCCATCATTTGATTCTTGTCTTTTTCATTATCCTTTGCCCAGATAACCATATACTGCTCATCCTGATATTCAAATACTTTGGGAGAGCGAGTGGGAACATAACGACCAGGGTTGCCAAAACTCTTATCCAGAAAGTCCTGCACTGAACTAGGTTCTACCACAGCATAAGCCACTTCGTCTGCGGCAACAACTTCTGCGTCACCTTCGCTTTCTTCAACTACCTCTTCCTTGTCGCGATTACGCATATAGTCTACTGCTTTTTTTGTTCCAATAGCACCAACTGCTGCTACTCCAGCACCAATCAAAATATTGCGTAGTTTACTCATGTTTTTGCTCCAAGATTAAAAACTATCTCCATTAGATAAATAGCATATATGCCGAAAATCAGCGATTATCTTCCTTTATTTTGATGGTTAGCAGGATTAGACCGAGTGCAAACAATATCTGTAGTTTAAATTTACTAAATTAGATCTGCATTTTCATTGACTATTAGCATTACTTATGTGTAAAATAATACTTAACTTTATTTAACCTTTAGTTACTTTCCGCAACTTGTATTCTGGGCGGAAATATTTAATCTAAAGCAATTATCAACTTCATCACAAATTATTATCGCTAAGTAAGGAGATATATAAAACAATGGGAGATAAAGATTTTTTCCTAAGCCCTGATGATGCTCAAACTATGGGCGACATCAGTTACATGAGAAAGGCAAAAAGAGTCAGAAGAACTTTTCCTAAAACTTTAAAAAATCCTGACGGCTTTGCAATAGAAACTGAAGTTTCTTCAACTGAAGACCGTTCTGGAATGTACAAAGGCGACAACAATAGCACCAACCAAAATATTGCTGCTAACACTGTATTCAATCCTACCCCTAGTACTCAAAATCAAGCTGGAGTCACAGGTGGGTCTGCTGTTACACAGACTGAATTTCAGCCTCAAGCAAACGTTCAGCAATCTGCCCCTGCCCCTGCGCCCGCACCTGCCCGTGCCCCTGCTCCTTCTACTGAAGATCGTCGTTATACCGACTCAAGCATGGATATGTTCCGCAATATGTCTAAGTACATCCGTAGGTAGTCATTGACCGTCAAGGCTATCTTGATAGTTTTGAGTATTTAACTAAAAACATTTACATGGGGTGAATTATTACAGTTCACCTCATTTTTTTTATATTTTGTGAGATATGACAAAAATTCTATTAGGATATTGAAGTTATTCAATATGGAGTGAAATCAATGACCAATACGCAAACTAGAAAAGCCGATCATCTGCGTATTTGTCTAGAAGATGACGTACAGTTTCATAAATTAAATAATGGATTTGACAGGTATCGTTTCGACCATGTTTGCTTGCCAGAACTAGATTTTGAGGAAGTAGATATTACGACTAGATTCTTGAATAAAACTCTCAATGCGCCAATCCTAATATCTTCTATGACTGGAGGAACAGAACAGGCAAAAAAGATTAACTGTCGCCTGGCTATAGCAGCCGAAAAATATGGTTTGGCAATGGGTGTTGGTTCACAAAGAATTGCGGTGGAAAATCCTGATACTGCTCATACTTTTGCTGTGCGATCGCTTGCTCCAAATGCTATGCTGTTTGCTAACTTGGGAGCAGTACAGCTCAATTATACTTATGGTTTGGAACAGTGTTTAAAAGTAGTTGATATTCTCAAAGCAGATGCCTTAATTTTGCATCTCACTCCTTTACAAGAATGTATTCAACCCAACGGAGATACTAAATTTAAAGGTTTACTGGCTAAAATCAAACAGCTTTGTCAACAAATAGATGTTCCTGTGATTGCCAAAGAAGTTGGTAATGGTATTTCGGCTAAGATGGCAGCTAAATTAATTGAAGCTGGAGTAGATGCGATCGATGTTGCTGGTGCAGGGGGGACATCTTGGGCAAAAGTAGAGAGTGAAAGAGCCGAAAATAATTTACAGCGTAGGCTAGGCAAAACTTTTGCTGACTGGGGAATTTCTACCGCAGACTGTCTTGTTGATATAAAAGGGCAATATCCTGACTTACCTTTAATTGCTTCTGGAGGTTTGCGAGATGGGATGGAAGTAGCTAAAGCGATCGCTTTAGGAGCAGATTTGGCTGGTTTAGCCTTTCCTTTTTTGCAAGCAGCATCAGAGTCAGAAAGTGCTTTAGATGAGTTTATTGAGCTATTAATAGCCGAGATAAAAACCGTGATGTTTTGTACGGGAAATAAAAATATATTTGAATTAAAGCGATCGCAGTCTTTGATTAAAATAAGAATATAAAAAGTCTGTAATTTATTAATATGGAGCGTTATGAAGCTTGCTTGCAGAGGCTTTGAACCATGTAACTGACATTCTTGACATTAATAATTTTTTTCTCTTTGGAAGAAAAAGTAATTTTCCTCATAGATTTAGACAAATAATAAATAGTCAATAAAAATCCCCTATCCGAAGATAAGGGATTTAATTACTTAGTTACTGAGTAATTTGGGTGTTTCTAACCAAACTTACCAGCAGTAGAAGCAATTAAGAAGGCTGCATAGGTCAGTATGAAACCAATCGTGAAGTGAGCTAAACCGACTACACGAGCTTGAACGATTGAAAGAGCAACGGGCTTGTCTTTCCAGCGAACTAAGTTAGCCAGAGGAGTACGCTCGTGCGCCCATACAATAGTTTCGATTAGCTCTTGCCAATAACCACGCCAAGATATGAGGAACATGAAACCAGTTGCCCAAACTAGGTGTCCAAAGAGGAACATCCAAGCCCAAACAGAAAGGTTATTCACGCCGTAAGGATTGTAGCCGTTGATTAATTGAGCAGAGTTTGCCCAGAGATAATCGCGGAACCAACCCATAAGATAGGTAGAGTTTTCGTTGAACTGAGCAACGTTTCCCTGCCATATACCTAGGTGTTTCCAATGCC
>CAKZYI010000650.1 GCA_937884735.1 uncultured Pleurocapsa sp. | reverse complement strand
TTAGAGAATTAGCATGTACCAGATCAAAATCTTGGTTACGCAAATAATCCATAATATTGAGATAGGCCTCATGGGATTCTTCATCATGATTGATACAAAAAGAAGTATCTAAAATTGGCTCTAAAGATAAATTTAGACTGCGATCGCTATCGGGATGGGCAAACAATACTACCTCGCAATCCCTTTTTTCTAAACCTTTGACAAGGGTGTGAGTAAAACGTTCGATTCCACCAGCAAACGGCTCTTTTATGGGAAATCTACGATGTCCTAAAACTGCTATTTTCATGTTTGAATAGACTAATAAAATTTAATTTATTTGCACAATCGAGATTGATTTAACTGTTTGCTTTTTACTCAAGTTAGTAAAGCTGAGGGCAAAAAAACAAGCAGACATCAAAATAATCAATAATCTCGTAGGCTGCATTAATAAGTATCCAACGTGCCAAACTAACATAGACCCGAGACGTTAGAAATTATAAATATTTATTTGAGGTGTGTCATCAACACGAGAGTGGAACATGCGCCGTGTGACGGCGCGTTTCCTCCCACCAATTAAAAAAAAGTGCTTTTTTCGTATTGATGACACGCCCTACTTTATTATTAATAGCAATTTTTGACGCGCTTTCATCTCTATCCAATTGAAGATATTCTTCACGCTCTACTACTTTATCTGTTCAAGCAAATAATCAGAAAATAATTTTCAGCGGTCTATGAATCGCCAATTCTGGTTGAAAAACTGAGGCTTGTCATTATTAACTTTCAATTACCAAAGAATTATATCTAGCTGATTCTTCACTATCTTCACCATAAACTCCTGCAATTTGTTGCTGACAACAGGCGATCGCAAACTCATTAAATTCTGATTCCTGTATTTCATACATATCTGCAAAATTATCAAGCTCTACTCGGCAAAAACGAGGACGGCGATCATATATTTGGCATTTTCTACTGTCGCGATCGTAATTTATACACCAGCCATCTTCTCCAACCATACTCATGTATATATTTAATTCTTCAGTAGATAAATATTTAGCCAAATCTGGTCTATCTTCTGGAGTAAGATTGCAACAAGCGCCACAATTACTAACACATTGCCACTTTCCAAGTTGAGAATGCTGATTTTTAAATTTTCGATCTTTCACTATAAAATATTTTGCAGAATTAATCTAATTCAAATGATCCTGAATTAATATATATGCAACAGTTTAATATAAGTTTAATATAAATATATTCCTAAAGTTAAACCTAGGTGATATTATACTATTAAACGCTAAAGTATTCCTTTGGCTTGGTAATGAGCAGCGGATAAAACTTGCGACCATTACTAATCGATTTTCATTTACGTTCTTGTAAATACATGATAATAGTACCTCTATCTATAGAGAGATTCAGTTTCTGTTGTTTAAAGCATAAGATAATCGATTTTCATTTACGTTCTTGTAAATATATGGTGTCAATACCTCTATCTATCATTTATACAGAGGTAGAATCTTATCTATTCCAAATCCAAGACAATAGTAGACACAAGCAAACAAAAATAAGAACTTAGCCGACCTTAAACCTGGAATAGTCAACTACATAGTGTAGATATTTTAGTTTTGAAATACTTTTGCTCGACCGCAAGAATCATTTTAACTTCTTCATCTTAAATAATTGCGCTGCTAACCAATACTTAAATATCACACATATCTATTATCCAAATTTTAGACTCAGCTAAGTCTAAACAACTTGTAGCAAATTTGATAAAAAATAAGATCTGATTAATTGAACTGATTAATACTGAAAAATACATAGTTGGCTGCATTATCTGCATTCGATATAAATAAGCCTTAGTAATTTTCACCTAGTTTTTAAATCGAAGAAACCCAAGTAAATTTGGCTTTTAAACCTAAATTTTGGACAAATACAAGAAGCATCATCAAATATCCTTCAATACCATAAAAAATTAACCACCTCTTAATATTTAAGGTTTTCTTTAAATATTTAAGAAGTTATGTTAATTTGAATTAAGAGGGGGCGTTCAAAACCCCGATCACTATTACACATACCGTTTCTTTCGGAATAAATAATGACAAAGACTACCTCAGCAGTTAAGGCTTTCATTTCCACCTTTGACTGTGAGCCTCTAGCCGATCAAAATTTGAATAATGCCGTAAAGGCTATTTGTTGTAATGAGCAATTCAAAGATTTGTTACTGGCTTTGATTAACAGCCCAGCCTTTTCTGAAGAATTAGGAAAAGAGTTCGCCGCAGTCAAAGCCGTGGAAGGATTGTCCGCTTGTAGAAAGCTTCGTAGTTGCCTTAATCTTTCTCTGAGTAATTTTTTTGGTCTGTTAGCTCAATTATGTTCTTCTTTTGATGATATGGTTGGAAGCAAATTTTATGCTTTTGCCAATCGAATACATACATCTGAGATTAAAAATACCAAGCTATTAGATCTTCTTTTACAAACTTCAGACCAAGAATTTTATCAAGACTTAGCCAAGCGTTTGGTCATCGAAAACCCTCATGCAGTATATCCTACATCCAACTTCCGTGAAAGTCGTGGTTTTGTAGAAAGTACTAGCGACGATCAAATTATAGAAGCGGTAGTTAGATCTAGTACTTTTACCTCAGTCAGAGTGATTGACAACTGCCTAAATCACGAACAGTTGGCATTGAGAGATATGTATGTTTCTCATGGACGATGCATTTGCGTAGTAGACAAAAACGTAGACCGCTACTACAGCGAACAGTTAGAGCATTATTTTGACTATCATGACATCAAGCTAGAGAAGTTGGTTTATCGAGCGATGGAAGTAGATAAAGGCATCTACACCGTTGAAAAAATGCTAGGAGATTTCAAAAATCTTGGTGTATCCCGCAACGAGCCTGTTTTGATTGTTGGCGGTGGTGTCTTAGCTGATACTGCGGGACTTGCCTGCGCCTTGTATCATCGCAATACGCCTTATGTCATGCTCTCTACGTCAATCGTTGCGGGTATCGATGCAGGACCTTCTCCCCGTACCTGTTGCGATGTTTTTGGTTACAAAAATCTGTTTGGTGCTTATCATCCGCCTATTCTTTCGATTACAGACCGCTTTTTCTTCAAAACTTTACGAGAAGGATGGTTGCGTCATGGCATAATTGAAATCATCAAGATGGCAGTCACTAAAGATGCAGAGCTGTTTGAATATTTAGAACAAGCAGGGGCAGATCTAATTACCACCCGCTTTGCTACGATTGGATGCGAGCCAGAAGATGAAATAAACACTCTTTCACAAAAGAATTTGGGTGCAGCATTACGCAGCTATGTACCAGCAGAATACGACAATATGTATGAGACTCATCAGTGTCGTCCTCATGCTTATGGTCATACTTGGTCCCCTGGATTTGAAATAGAAGCAGGGTTATTACACGGTCATGCTGTATCTATTGGAATGGGATTTGGAGCATATCTAAGCTATAAAATGAATTGGATTAGTGAAGCGCAATTCCACAGAATTATGAGCTTAATTAGTTCCTTTGGCTTAAGCTTGTGGCATGACATTATGCACAAAAAAGAAACTTTGTGGTCTTCTCAGGTGAAAATACTTGAAAAACGTGGTGGAAATTTAGTAGCACCATTACCCAGAAATGAAATCGGTCAATGTGACTATCTCAATTCTCTAAGCCAGGCAGAGCTTTATCAGGCGATTGACGAATACAAAGAGATTTGTGCTGAATATCCCCGTAATGGTTTGGGTATCGATCCTTTATGTAGCGATGTTGGACTAGAAGATCCTTCTACGGTAGCCCATGCACCAAAAGATCTCGAAACAGCAGAATCTTCTTCTGTTACTCCTAGCTTATCTGCTGTGTAAATAGCAAAACAAATTAGATTATAGCTACAGCCTATAGCTATAATCTAGTAAATGAATTTATTACTATTCGTTTTTTAGATTATGGGTTCTATCAGCTTTCTATGAAAAGTGAATCTAGAACGCTTTAAATAAAAGGCTCATAGCTCATGGCTTTTGGAAAAAAGTAATCCCTTAAAATTTATGTCAGAAGTGTTTGATATTGTTATTCCACTGTACCAAGTACGCTGGAATACACGGGCAGTTTTAGAAGGACTCACTACTCATTATCAACCTAGAGCAATTCATGTAGTTGCCCCTGGATTACAAGCGCGATCGCTGCGAGAAATGTCTCGAGAGTGGGATACTGCTCCTTTATACACTCATGAAGAAGAAATATTTTTTCAACCAGTTGGTCTAACTAAAGATCTTATATGTGCAGAAATAGATTTAGGACAGTCCTTATATACTCCTGGTTGGTTTTATCAGCAGTTGTTGAAGCTTGGCGCATTTGAAGGCATTGATAACTTGAGCCAATGGTATGTAGTTTGGGATAGTGATTTACTTCCTGTAAATACTTGGGAGTTGATCGAGCAGGGAGAAAATACTGTCAAACACAGCTTTGCCCTGCTACAAGACAATGGTTATGGAAATCCTGGGATTGTGGGCAAGTGGGAAACTTGGATTAATTCCGTTCTCGGAGTTGATGCCTTGACCGATGTGGAAGGAACGTTTATTCCCCATCACATGTGGTTTAAGCAAGAACATCTCAAATCATTCGCCACTCAGGTAAATAAATATTATGAAAGTAGCGAACATTGGCTACTGTTAATGATGCAGTCGGCTAATGAGTTTGGTACTTTTAGCGAATATTGGTCTTATGTATCTTGGGTAAGCAAACAAGCACCAGACGATCTGTATTTTTATCCCTATAAAAAATATGGTGAAACTACGGAACGATTTTTTGATGATGGTACGGGTTTATTCTCCGCAGCCTTGAAACAATATCAACGTAAAGAAATTAATAGCCAAGATCCTCTTGTTCCTTCTTACGCAGAGATATCATCTTTTATAAACGCTGAATATGGAAAAGATGCCCTACCTTCCTCTTTATCTTTTGAAAGCAGCCCCCGTCATTTGAAAAAAGATGAAAAGAACATGCACATTGAAGAAAAGCGAACGCGCTGGAATCCTAGG
>CAKZYI010000649.1 GCA_937884735.1 uncultured Pleurocapsa sp. | reverse complement strand
AGATAGTAGTAATTTAAAACCTATTCAGGCTGAAGATGAAATCATTTTTGTTAACGAATATGGTGCTTTTCCTCTCAGACTGATTCAAGGTTTAAAAAAGATGAGAGAACACTATCAGCGTCACCAAAACTACGATAGTTTTCTTCATAATGACTATCAAATCGAATTTATTGATATTATTCCTCCCGATGGCTGGGAAATAAAAAGATTGCAAGATATCTTTTATCCTGCTTTAGCTTTTGAATTGCTCGATGAATTACTCGATCGCGATAATAAGACTAAGGGATATAAGTTTGAATATCGCGTTGATGACTATCGAAATCAGCTTGAAACGATCAATCTTAGCTGTGTTTGGGATAAAGCTTTAGAACAATTAGCTAGTCGTAAAGATTTGGCTGAAGCATTAGATGAAAAACTAAAAAGTGCGATCGCAGATTTAACTAACGATCCTCGTAAATGGAATAATTACTATTTACCTAAACTGCAGCAGTTTGAAAACAAAGTTGAAAATTTACCCAAAGAAGATCCCAATTATTTATATAGAAATACAGTAATAGGAGTTAAAGCAAGTGCTGATAGTCCAAGACAAGACGGTATTATTAATCGCTTTTGGAAGAAAATGCAGGTTGTTGTGCGAGAAGAAATGGCGAAGCAAAAACAGCAGCAGCAAGCAGCGCAAATATCAGCAGCAAACTCTATGGAAGATACTGCATTGTTAGAAGCAAAAACTTCTTTTGATAGTACTGAACCATCATCAGTACCTGTCGTAATGCAGCCTGATATAAATGAAATAATAGATGCAGAAGAAATAGAACAACAAAAAGCAGGTGTTTCCACTAGAAAACCATTATCTATAGAACAACTAGAATTATTAGAAAGAATGGCTAGTCTTTTAGAAAAGAATCAAATTACTGAAGCGGAATACCAAGCTTTTAAACAAGATTTATTTGGTAATTAAAATAAACCTTATACACATGGAAAACAATAGTTATTGATTGACAATAACTTATTTTTTTAGTCTCTATTACCCAATTTCTTCAACAGTTTACCTGAAAAACAAATGTTTAAAACTGAACGCGGTTTTAGTCAATAAAGAAAAAAATAAAGTTTATTACCTCTTATCTTCATGCCAAATATATTCAACATCTTTCCACCTTTCTTAATTTTGCTGACGGTTATCATAGTTATTTTACCGACTATCTTTTCTGTTTTACTACGCCATACTTTATATCTATACCTAATGAATTCTGCAAACAAAGTATCTCGGTTATTAACTTTTGATAGCCGAGGACAACAACCGCAGATTGTAGATAATTTAGAAGCTAGGTTTAGACAGGCTAGTTTAAAACTAGAACAAGTCAATACAATGGCTTTGATTGATGGTTTATATAGTCAAGAAAAATTAAAGTTTTTAGGAATATCTTTACGTTGCGAACAGTGGGATTATTTTTGTAAAGCACTACCTAATTTATTATTAGCCTTTGGCTTACTTGGCACTTTTATTGGTATTAGTTCTAATTTATATAGTTTGAGTCAAACTATTAATCAAAGTGCATCCGATGTAGATAATTTAGTCTCCCAACTGCAAACACCACTGCAAAATATGGGAATTGCATTCATTACTAGTTTAATTGCGATCGCCTGAAGTTCGATTATTATTTTGGTCAATTTACGCTGTAATACTAACTTAGCTAAATCTCTTTTGATTAGCTCTCTAGAAGACTATCTCGATAACATTTATAAAATTGACGTTCAAGGAGACACTCGTTTAGATAAAGCCGTCGATCGCATGGTTAAACAGCAAGAAGAATTTTTAAATCGTTTTCATGAAAAAGTCGGACAGGTATTAGAAACTACCATTGGAGATGCTGCCAATAAAATGGTTATTGCTAACCAAGGTTTCCAAAATAATGTTGACCGTATAGTTAACAGGTTTAATGATATATCTAGTTCAATGGCTGTAAGTATAGATAGCTTCCAAGAATCAGCCTATAGTTTAAAAGAACAAGTCCAGACTGTTGAAGAAATAGTACCTCAATTTACTACCAGTGCAGAATTAATAGGTACGGGCTCTGCATTGTATTTTGAAGGAGCAGAAAAAATAGAAAAAAGTAAGTTTTCGGACAACCTAGAAAATATTACGCAAGACTTATTCGATACTTATAGATCCTTTTCTCAGTCCACAGCTTTTCTTGGCAATCAAATTCATAAAATAAGCGAAAATAATCAACAAACAACTGAGTTAGCACAACAAGTTTATACTCATTTACAAACAGCCTCTAGTCGGCTACAAGATAGTTCAATTGGATTTGTAGAAGCAGCTAAAACATTCAAAGAAAGTGAGTTTGCAGAAAAACTAACTACTGCCACCAATGAACTAGTAAGCATTCCGCAAAAGTTTAACGAATCAACAGCAACTCTTCACGGATCGACGAATGCTTTGGGTAAAGCGGCCGATAATATCAATACCTCCACTCAAGAAACCAATACTTTAATTAAACAAGTAAACAATTTAAATCAACACTCAATTAAACTATTAGAAAATAGCGATCGCAACATCAAACAAGAAATAGTTGAATTAAATCGCATGGTAAATGTTTTGAGCCAACACAAAGAACAAATCAATCATAGTATGGCTAACTTTGGCGAAAAAATTCTAACTAACTTTAGAGAACAAAGCAATAATAATATTGGCGAATTGCAAGAAATTAATACAGAGATAAATTATAGCTCAAAATCATTTCAACTAACTCAAATAGAAATAGCCAAGCTAACAGCTATTTAGGAAATTATCAAAATAACTTTAGCTCCCTCAACTCCAATTTATTGACTATAGCTAATACTCATCAACAACAAAAAGAAGAGCTAAACTCAAATTTAAATGGAGTTGGTTTAATAAGCGATCGCCTATTAACCAGCTTTGAACAAAAGTCTAATAATAATACCCACCAACTAACTCAACTAATAGCAGAAACAGCAAAACTAATTAAGGCGATCGAAAAAAATAAAACCTAATAAGTAAATATCCCTTATAAAAACTCAAGCCTCTTTTTTCTTCATCCTTCATCCTTTAAAATGTCCCGACGTTCCTTATACACAACCCAAAACCAAACAGAACCAAATAGCATTTATCAATCATTTACAGATTTAATGTCCAATGCTTTTATGATTTTGTGCCTGTTACTATTACTAGTATTATTTCAATCACAAAAACTAAATCAAGACCTCAAAAAAGCAAATAAACGCCTACAGTCAGCATCGCCAATTGTCATAGATGAAAGGTCGGGAAAATTTAAATTCAAGTCAGGAAGTGCGGAGTTGAACCCACAGCTAAAAAAACATATATCTGCAACAATTATTCCAGTAATCAACAAAAATTTAGCAGAAAGAGAAATTGATTTTATTCAAATAATTGGACATACCGACGGACAAGGCAATAACCCCAACAGCAATCTTGACAAAGCCCTAGAACAAGTTTCTCAGGGAACAAAGCCTGTCAACCATCTAACGTCAGGTTCAAACGCCGATTTGGGATTAATGAGAGCTTTAGCTGTAGTCCAAGAATTACAAAATTCAGGACTAACAAACATCAAATTTCGTGCTTATTCA
Source organism: uncultured Pleurocapsa sp. (assembly GCA_937884735.1). Taxonomy (GTDB): domain Bacteria; phylum Cyanobacteriota; class Cyanobacteriia; order Cyanobacteriales; family Xenococcaceae; genus Waterburya. The sequence goes on along the minus strand of CAKZYI010000649.1, from coordinate 553 downwards.
GCAGCACAACTATATCTGCCTTCAGGAGAATTAGCACTAGTTGACCGTCAGCCAGATGAAACCAGACGCAGAATTGAAATTCGTTTTATCCCTCCTGGTCAATCAGAATAAAAATATATTATTCCTCATCCAAAGGTAAACCAAATCTGACTTTACCTCTAGCAAAATAGCGACCAAACTGCATCATATAAACTTCATCCTCGTCTTGGGTTTCTACTTCCAAATCCGAACGAGGATAGCTAACGCAGAGTAAAGCATAACCCTTATCCTTAAGCTTGGGAGATAGCCCCATTGCTTCTGGCTGATCCAATTCCCCTGAAATTATTTTTACCGCACAGCTAGTACAAGCACCATTACGACACAGAAAAGGTAATTTGGCATCTTGTTCTTCAGCGGTTTTTAAAATGTATCGATCTTCAGGTACTTCTACAACATGTTTCTTACCAGTAGTGCGATCGCGAATTTTGATAGTGTGGGTTTTAGTCATGGGTATTAATGAGCAAACTGGTATATATAAATATTATAAATTATGGTTTATTCATTTTATAAAGCA
>CAKZYI010000648.1 GCA_937884735.1 uncultured Pleurocapsa sp. | reverse complement strand
ACTGCATCAGAATGAGCAGAAACAAAATCAGCCGCTCCTTGTTCTAATAAATCATTTAAGTTAATGCCCAAATCTGCATTCCAAGCAATGTTGACAATACCATTAGCAGCACGGCGCAAAGCAAATGGATCGGATGATCCAGTGGGAATCATGCCAATGCCAAAAATTCCGATTAAGGTATCTAAGCGATCGCTCAAACCTACTACTTGACCATTAAGAGTACTTGGCATCAAATCGTCTGCACCCCTGGGTAAATAGTGTTCAAAAATCCCTCTGGCTACAGTTGCTGACTCCCCACTTATTACCGCATATTTTTCTCCCATTATTCCCTGTAATTCGGGGAATTCATAAACCATTTGAGTTTCCAAGTCGGCTTTGCACAATAAGGCAGTACTTTCTATTTCATTATGCTGTTCTTCTGTCGCATTAAGCTGTTCGCCAATAATTTTTGCCGTATCAATAATGCGATCTACTTTATCCCTCATCGAACCCAGTTTTTCTTGAAAAGTGACCGTTTCTAGTTGAGGAAGATAAGTATCTAAATGCTCGTCACAATCTGCTTGATAAAAGAATTGAGCATCTGCCAGTCTGGCGCGAATTACTCTGCCATTTCCTTCGGCAATAACTTCTTTTTTATGAGGATCGCCATTGGAAATAGTTATAAAGTTGGGTAACAAACTGTTAACCTGTCCCTCTTGATGTACGGGGAAATAACGCTGATGGCTTACCATCACAGTAGTAATTACTTCCGTGGGTAACTTCAAAAACTCTTCTTCAAACTTACCTGTAACTGCGGTGGGATATTCCACCAAATCAATGACCTCTTCTAGCAAATCAGGATATATTTCGGCTGTGCCGCCTAGCTGCTGTGCCTCTGCCAAAATTTCGGCAGTAATCTTTTCTTTTCTGGCAATAGAGTCTACTTCCACCCAAGCCGATCGCATTGTATCTACATAGTCTACAGCTTGGTCAATAGTAACGGTATCGGGATGGAGTACTCGATGTCCGCGAGAAGTGCGATCGCTTTTTATTTTTTCCGATCCGTTAATCAATTCTAGGGCTAAAATTTCTCGGTCCCACAACCCCACCAGCCAACGAATAGGGCGAGGAAAACGTAAGTCACCATCTCCCCAACGCATAAAGCGTTTGCCTTCTAAACCAGTAATCCATTGGGGACATAGTTCCTGCAAAATTTCGGTGGTACTACGACCTTTTATTTGTTTTTGGACAAAGAGAAATTCTCCTTTAGAAGTGTCGCGAATCTCAATATCATCTAAGCTTACGCCTTGCTTACGGACGAAACCTTCTGCTGCTTTGGTAGGTTGACCATCCTTGTATGCTGCTCTTACTGGAGGACCCTTTATCTCTTCTTCGCGGTCTTCTTGCTGACTGGGAATATCTTTAATCAGTATGGCTAAACGACGAGGAGTTCCATAATATTCAATGGTGGCGGGGGTCAAAAACTCTTCTGATAAACTTGCAGGGACTTTAGTTTTCCATTGTGCGATCGCACTACTAACAAAGTCTGCGGGTAGTTCTTCTGTACCTACTTCTAGTAAAAAATTAGCCATAAAAAAGATTTACTGATTGCCATTCCGTTTAAACAGGATAACAGTTGTGGGGCGAGCAAGAAAAAGAATTTTGTCAGCAATCAAGAACAAGTTATTTATTGCGATACACTCTACCTAAAGTGCGATCGCTTTTTATTTCGACAATTAAATCGGCGGTTTTTAATAGAGGTTTGATAAATAATTCTGGATGAAGGGATTTCCAAAAATACTCGACAAAGCGATCTATTTCTTCATTGCTCATTCCAGTTTTTCCCAAAGCAATCATTTTTTGTTCGGCATCTTTGCGCCATTGTTGAGACAGACGATAATCTTCGGGATATAAAACAATTAAACTGTCTAACTTATTCCACAAGGGTAAATAAGCCTGTAAACGCTGATTGTTGTCCTTGGCAAATTGAACATCCTCTTGACTAAGAATAGGACTAGGACAATTATAAAAACTATCTTCTGCACCGGGCTTTACTCCCACAAACCAACCTTCAAATAACAAAATATCTGGTTTTTGAATAGTTTCAGGAATGGTGCGATCGCCCATACCATTATAGGCTGATTTATCAAACCGAGGCATGAGTATATCCTGATCGCAGTCTCCTAACAAACACTGTGTAATTGTCTCTAAACCCAATTTAACATCGTGAGTCAAATCAAACGGGGGTCTTGTATCTGCAATTCTTGTCTCTCTTTATAGGTGAGATATAAATCGTCAATTGAAAGATTAGCAACGGAAAAACCCAAATAATCAAGAATTAGTTTGAGAATAATACAGAGAGTACTTTTACCCGTACCTTGACCGCCCAAAATACCCTGTACAAAAGTACGATCTGACTTTTGTCTTGCAGTAGCCAAATCCAATGCAATAGGCAACCACAAATTCTTTAATGTAGTTGCAACAGCATCCACATCACCAAATCCCAAGTTCAGACACTTATCCGTCACAATCTCAGATAAATGAGCAAAAAACTCCGAATTCTCACCTTGGTGTATTAAGCTCTCGCTTTTGTGCTGATAAAAATTCTCATCCTTCATCCTTCCTCCCTCATGCTTCAATCATTAAGAGCCTAGTTTGAAAGCTTCCAAAAACAAGCTGTAAATCAAACCTACTTTGAATAAATTCAACACATCAATGTAAAGCGATCGCCTTTTTGCCCTCAAATCGTCTGACCTAGACTTACGACGACCATAAACAAATCTGCTAATTAATTCCGTAAAAGTAAATACTAGTGCAGCAACAGGCATATCCCAAATTGCAGCCTGTCCCGCAGTAGTCACCAAGGCTGAACCCATAAAAAAGCCTAACAGGATACTAATCAAGCTAAGAGAAATGCGTCGCCAAGGATTATTGAATAATAACTCAAGGCGATCGCCTGTAATTTCAACTAAAGAATTAAGACGAGTACGTTGCATTGATTTAAGGAAAAAAGAACGAGGAAAAAGGAATGAGAAATGCTACTTATCAATTTGACCAAAAATCCACAAAGAGCCAACCATCCCCACAAAATGACCAGCAATAATGTTGATACAGGCTTGAATAATAAAAACATCCAAAGAATTAACAAACTCTGTATTGGTTTGACTGTTGAAAATCTTTCCTGGATCTAAAGACAAAGTTTTAGAAAGAACAATTCCTGCAATGGTTTGCGCCCCTAAGATGCTTATTAAAGCACCAACCAGGCTAGTCACAATAGCGATTTGAACTATTCTGATAGTAGTAGACTTTTTTGGTGGGGTAACATTGGGCAGAGAAAACTTAGTCGCCATTTTGCCATATCTAAAAGAAATACAAATTCCTACAACTAGACAAATTAAGCCACATACAGCGCAAAACAAGCTAAATCCTACTCCAGGACTACCCCTTTCATTTTCGTTGACTATCGCCAAAGCCAAAGTAACAGAAGAAACTACGGCTAAGAATACCTGAATCCAAAAGCCAATTAATCCAGCCCACTTAAGGGCATTTCCTACCTTACGCAGTCGGGCTGATTTAGAAGCAGGTTTGGTAGAAGAAGAACTAACGCTATCTGAATAGGGCGTAATATCTGAATCTTTAGTCATGATTGCATTTCCTAAAAATAAACATTAAAAATAATTTGATGATCCATATCAATCAATAATAAACTAGATAAATGAGAGAGTTAGGGAGGTAGTTGCAAATTTGTCCTTAGAGGCAGATTTGAGGAAAGTCCGGACTCCCGAAAGACCAGACTTGCTGGATAATTCCCAGTGCGAGCGATCGCGAGGAGAGTGCCACAGAAAAATACCGCCAGTATTATAAGGATGAAGGCCAAAGGATAAAGGATAAAGGATGTATTCCTCGTTTCTTACTCCTCGCCCCTCCCTCCTTAATTGGTAAGGGTGCAAAGGTGTCGGTAAGAGCGCACCAGCAGTATCGAGAGGTACTGGCTCGGTAAACCCCAGTAGGGAGCAAGGTCGAAGGGATTATGGTTGGTCTTTTTCCAGTCCCGATTTAGGCGGTGAGGGATTTCGAGAACCTGTGTCGTTTTGCGGCTAGGGAATGCTCGAATTGCTGCTGACAAAGCAGCTTATTCAATCACCGCGTTGGAGTACCGCATGAGGTGTTTGGTAACAAACATCCTAGATAGATAACTACCCTCAACCAAAATTTGTGTCAAGGCATGACTAAAGTTGAGAACAGAATCCGGCTTACGTTCTAACTCTCTCCATCTCATTTTTTGTAGACCTAAATGTTTGTAGATTCTAGAAGACAAAAACAATTACAAAAATTTGTTCAAAAGTAAGGTTTATCCGCTACAGCACCTGTTGAATGGTCATTATTAGATTTAGCTTTAACTCATCCCAGTATTTCCCGCACCCATAACTACGAACAGTTAGAATTTGTTGGTGATTCGGTTGTAAGACTTATCTCAGCGGAATTATTGCTTGAAACTTATCCCCAAGAGCCTGTTGGAGAGTTTGCAGCGGTCAGATCTATTCTTGTGAGCGATCGTATTTTGGCGGAGTTGGCAGAATATTATGGTCTTGAACCCTATTTGTTGATTGGGAACAATGCGACAGGAAATCCTTCAGGTAGGCAGTCTTGGCTAGCTGATGCTTTTGAGGCAGTACTTGGCGCACTGTACTTGAGTACTCACAATATGGATTTGATTCGTCCTTGGCTCGATCGCATTTTGCTAGTTAGATCTGCAGAAGTTTTTGACGACCCAGCCCGCTTCAATTATAAAGATGCCTTGCAGGAATGGACTCAAAGAAAATATAAAATATTGCCAGAATATCGAGTACGAGAAAACAAAGAATTTAAAGCATCAAAAGCTAGTAAAGATGAAGACACTTTAAATCACCGCTTCATAGCAGAAGTATGGCTTAAAGAACGCTTTTTGGGCAAAGGTTATGGACGTTCTAAAAAAGTTTCAGAACAGGCTGCTGCTCAAGAAGCTTTTTTTTCAGTTAGAACAAACGAAGAATAGAAGGGGGAAAATTACGGTTCTAACGATCCAATAGTAGTATAAGAATATAAAAAGACGTAGAATATAAGACTTTATAGACTGCTAAGGATTGGATAACAAAAAGAGTGACTAAGAGCGATGATGAAAAATGATGAACTAAACATAATAGAAACCGAAGCAAATAGTCCTCTAGATCGAATCAATTCAGCAGCAGAAGCAGCGGAAATTCCGCCTCCAGATCCAGAAAGAATGCTGTTTTTACTTGAATCTGAAGTTCCCTCAGAAAGAATGTTAGCAGCCAGAGCTTTTTGCGAGCTAAAAGATCCGCGCTCTATTCCATTACTAATTGAGCTGCTTGAAGATGTTTGTCCTTTAGTTCGGGTAAGTACAACTTATGCCCTAGGGCGCAACACCGACGTAAATGCTGTTGAGCCATTGATTAAGCTACTAGAAAGGGATTTGAATGGCTATGTTCGCAAGGGAATAGTATGGGCATTAGGGAATAGCAAAGATTCTCGTGCGCTTCAGCCTTTGATTCATGCCCTAAAAACCGATATTTCGGCGGTTAGACTTTGGGCAGCAAGCGGTTTGGCACAGATCGCTCCTTTGAACTACAAAGACATTATTTCGGCAATTCCTCCCTTAATTCAGGGGTTGAGAAGAGATGCTACCGCAGCAGTACGTAGTAACTGTGCTTGGGCAATTGGACAACTATGTAGAGAGTTACCGTCAAACGTAGTTTATGCTACGGCAATCGATGCTTTGATTGAATCTTTGGTGGAAGACGAAGATTATGGTGTCAAAGATGACGCTAGAAGTGCTATCCTCAAAGTCGGCGATCCTCGTGGCTTACAGATGATCGAAGAACTAGAATTTGAAGGATTAATTTAAGATAACTATTACATGACTAAACCTCTGATTGTCGGCGTAAGTGGCGCGTCTGGACTAATTTATGCTGTACGCGCTTTGAAATATCTATTGGCTGCTGACTATACAATCGAGCTAGTAGCTTCCCGCGCAACCTATATGGTTTGGCAAGCAGAAGAAAATATCAAAATGCCTTCCGAGCCAGATAAACAAGAATTTTTTTGGCGGGAAAAAGCTGGAGTAATGCAGGGAGGTAAACTAAATTGCCACCGTTGGGGTGATGTGGGGGATAATATCGCCAGTGGCTCTTTTCGTACCCTGGGCATGGTGATTATTCCCTCTAGTATGAGTACAATAGCTAAAATTGCCAGTGGTTTAAGTTCCGATCTTTTAGAAAGAGCGGCAGATGTTCAAATTAAAGAAGGAAAACCCCTGGTCGTAGTTCCCAGAGAGACACCATTTAGTCTAATTCACCTGCGGAATTTGACGACTTTGGCTGAGGCAGGAGTTAAAATAGTTCCTGCGATTCCTGCTTGGTATCATCATCCCAAAACTATCGAGGATTTGGTAGATTTTGTAGTTGCTCGTACTTTAGATACCCTAGATATTGACTGTATTCCTCTCGAACGTTGGCAAGGAAATTGAGAAACTTAGTAAATGCGATCGCTTTATTCTAAGATAAAATCTCAATACTGTCTCGATTAATTGCATACTATATAAATCACCGAAGCTCTATAATTGTTACGGTGAAATAATACAGCCAAACCAGATCGCAAGTTGGATTAAGAAAGCATGAGTCCCAGAAAACTAACCGAAGATGATAAGCAAGAGATTCTTCAGCTATATCGTAATTCTGAAGCTACCACCTCAACCCTGGCAAATCGTTATGAGGTGAGTAGTTCTACAATTAGTCGCTTTCTTAAGAATAAATTATCTTCTACAGAATATGAGGATCTGATTCAACAAAAACGCTTGGCTCGTACTCCTAGAGGGGAAACCAGTGCTAAAGCTAAAAAAGAGACAAAACAGGAAAAAGAAACTGCTGCTAAAGCTAAGAAAAAAACCAAGCAAAAAAAAGAAACCACCTCTAAAGCCAAAAACACTCGTAAAAAGTCTTCATCTAAATCCAAATCCAAATCTGATTTGATAGAGGTTACTGAAACAGCAGTTAAAGAACCAGATATTGAGTCTGCTGAGATTGCAGCTACCAAAACTGAAGAATCCGAAATCGCCGAGACTGAATCTGAATCTATTCCTAAGCGTCGTCGTCGTCGCCGTTCTTCGGCTAGTGATGAGCCTGAATCTTTGGCAACAGTACCTACTATAGAAGCAGAAGAACAGGTAGAAACCACGGAAGAAACAACTGAAGAAATAGAAGAAGAAAAGCTAGCCAAGCTCATTATTGATAAAAAGCCAAAAGAAACTGCGATCGATGATGAATTAGACAAATCCTCTAAAAATAATAATTTAATTCTCAAACGCGATAAGTCCAGCTCTACAGAGTCTTCAGATCTTGAAGATGATGATGAAAACGAAGTAGATTTAATTACTCTCAAAGAAATGTTGGGAGAAGATCTAGAGGACATTAATGATGAAGAAGACGAGGAAGATGAAGAGGATTGGGAAGAAGAAACTGAAGCAGTCGTAACCTACTCTAGAGGAGATACTAATTTTAGTGATTTAGAAATTTTGCCCCTTTCCCAAGCTAGTTTCCCTCGAACTTGCTATTTGGTAATAGATCGTTCTGCGGAATTGATAGTATAACCCCTGGCTGAATTTGCTGATTTAGGAGATATTCCTCAGGATGAAATAAGACAGAGAACTTTACCTGTATTTGACAATCACCGTATTGCCAAGCGTTTTTCCCACCGTCGCGAACGAGTAATTAAAGTGCCAGATGGTCGTATGTTACAAAAAACTTCCCGCCATCTTCAAGAAAAAGGTATTACTAGGCTGCTAATCGACGGACAGATTTATTCTCTTTCTACTTGACCTGACAATAGGAAAAAATTAATATTGCTCGAAATTACTCTGGAAATCTGATTGCTTATCAAATTCTCGGTCGGCTTTTGAGTCTAGCTCAATCAGATTTTTGATGTGTTTTTCCCAGTCACGACCAATCTGCACAGTAATATCAGATTTTAAATATCCTGTGCTTTCTACTACTACTTCTCCCACGCCCAAAATAGATTTGACTTCTTTGGCTGCATTGCTATCTCCAGACTGAGCAATTACTCTAGTACTAGATAGGGGATCTTGCCAGTTTTTAGCAGCAAATACTCTCGTATAACCTGCTGCTCTTAGAGTATCCAATGCAGACTGCAAAACTTGCTGATCTTTCGTACTGTCTTGTACTGCAATCCTAATTTTAGGATGACGCACATGAATATCATTACCTGAAGTTGGGAAGCGATCTTTAACTTCACTATAATCTTGGGCATAGGATGGCAAATTAAAGTGATTGGTCATCAATTTATTAATGCTTTTATGATGTGGCAACCAATAACTTACGGTTTCATCTCCACTATTAAAATCACCAGGTAACATCATCATATTGATATTCGATCTATCTCTTTCTGAGGCAAAATTAGCCAATGCCATCAATTCTCTAACGGTCAAATTAGTGTCGAGATGGGACTGAATTACAGAGAGAATCTTAGGTATTTTTACTACAGTAGCGGGTTTTAGACTTTGTTCTACTGCTGACCGCATTAACATTTGTTGACGCTGTACCCGCGATATATCACCATAGCCATCGTAACGATAGCGCAAAAACTGCATTGCCTTGTCGCCATCTAGATGCTGAATACCTTTTTTTAGGTCAATATAGAGATGTTGGCTAAAATCGTTATATTTCATATCTTTGGGGACGTTAACTGTCACTCCACCCAAAGCATCAATTAGTTTTTCTACCCCCTGAACATTGACCCTGACATAGCGGTCTATATTTATCCCTCCCAACAGCTCGCTTGTAGTGGATGCTGCTAATGCTGGACCTCCATATTCATTGGCGTGATTGATTTTTCTAACGCCGTATCCATCAATATAAACTCTAGTGTCTCTGGGAATAGACAGTACTGATACTTTTTCCTCCTTAGGATCGAAACGAAGGAGCAGCATACTATCACTCAAACCGTCAAAAGAGTTAACCAAGTGAAGATAACCAACATCCTGCTTTTCAAAAGCTACACCTTTTTTTTCTAAGTCAGAGCTGATTACTTTGATGCCCAAAACTAAAACATTTACAGGGCGATCGAGTTCAGGCAAGGTAAGGTTTTTGGCAGTGACAGTTTTTTCTTGACTAAAGACTTTTTGCTCTTCAGGGCTTAATGCTGCTTTTTGTAGTGGAGAAGCTGTAGATAGGGCTACAGCCAAAAATGCACCAACACCTGCTGATACTAGTGAGACACCAGCTAAACCCAAACCGACTAGAATTGCTTTTCCTTTGTTCAACTTCCTTTTTTTTGTGGTGTTGTGGTAGTTAATTGAATCAACTCGACCTGTAGAATGTCTGCCCGAAGGATTTGTTTGATAAGCTTTTCTAATTGACACTGGATACCCTCACACTAAAATAAAATTTAATTATTAATTATGTTGTTAAATGAAAGTTAAGATATTGATATAAACAAATGTAATTCAATTAATATTAACAGCTATTTGTTAGTAAAAATACCCAGAGCCATAATTATTATTCGAAAGACCATGCAACCTAAAAGCACGAATTGTTAGTTTATTTTAGTCATTAGCATTTTCAAAACACTTGATTGATTTTAGCTCCCTAACTAAAGTAACGACAGTTTAAACTAGTGGCAACTGTAAGACACATAATTTTGCTCTTTCAAATTTGTTCTTTTTCAAAAGACGCAAATATGTTGATCGCTATTCATGAAGCCCTAACTTTTTTTCCCTAAACGGATCATCATGACGGTGCAAGTTATAAAATAGGCAGTAGTCAAAATAGCGTTAGCATAAAGCAAGCGAAAAGACATTATTTCCGAAGCACTAAACGCGCCCAGGGATAAAGAAGAATATGAAATTAACCACATTAGAGATAATCGAAAAGATAGGTGACTGGCTTTTTTTTGTTCCCGATATTCGTCAAGATTAGTTTGTTTATTTTTGGTAATTCGATACAATGTCCAGACAGCAGGAATAATCCCAACAACAGGTAATAAATAAATCCAAAGCTTGAGATGTCGCTCTACCTTCTGGAGATGTAAAAGTTGGTTATTCATAAATCTAGTTGTTGAATTATCAATATAAAGTTTAATGACCAAATCGATTGGGAATGAAATTACGGCAATTGTCTTGGCAGGAGGAGAAAGCTCACGCATGGGGCAAGATAAAGCCTTATTAACTATAGGAAATCAGACCCTACTACATAAAGTTTGTGCGATCGCCACAGAAGTTAGTATCATTGTTTATGTAGTCACTCCCTGGATTGAGAGATACCTGTTCATTTCATCTCCTCGCTGCCGATTGGTAAAAGAGAAATTGGTCTTGAATGCAAAATCTAACGCGCCTATAATTGGATTTGTTCAGGCTTTGGGTTTGGTTCAAACTGAATGGGTATTATTATTAGCTTGTGATTTGCCCTATTTATCTTCGTCTCAAGTAAAACAGTGGTCGGCAAGTTTGACAACAGTATTACCCACAGAAATTGCTCTTTTACCGCGCAATTTTAAAGGCTGGGAAGCATTATGTGGTTTTTATCGTCACAGTTGTTTATCCTCCCTTGAGCCTTATATCGAAAATGGAGGAAGATCTTTTCAAAGTTGGTTAGGAAAACATCCTGTCAAAGAACTAATATTAAAAGACCGTAGTTGTTTATTTAACTGTAATACTCCTGAAGATTGGCAATCAATTAGTTGATTTTTAGCTTGTTTTATGGCAAGTTTATTAGCGATCGCCAATATAAGAAGTTGGAGTTTTGAGCTTGTGAAGTTCTGAGCGATCAAATCCTTTGCTTCTTAAACCTACAAGATGATAATAAACAAATACTGCTTCAATCTTTTTGTTAGGATCTTCTTTATCTTGCCAAGATAAATATTGATGAGAGCCTCCCTTTTTTATTTTATTTCTTTTCCCAGAGAAACCAAGTAAACGATTTACTTCTTTCAAACTTAGAAAACTATTATCTTCTTGAAATTTATTTCTGTAGCGAGTTCGATAATATTTCTTCATTAGTATGCGCCATTTTTGTTGACTTAGCTTACTAGTATTAGACTGACAAGAATTAACTTCGGTAGAGTAATCATTCAAATTATGACAGCTATTTAATTCAGTTTGAGCTGAGACTCTTTCTACTGTGAAAAGGGTTGTCAAACTGAAAATAGTCGATAGAATCGGGAGTAGTATTTTTCTCATGAGATGATACTTAGGTTCAATAAAATTGAATATGGTTGTGAGATAAATTAGTTAAAACTCATTTAAAAACTGACTTATATTCAGCATTCCCGACTCGTAAAATTAAAATATCAGCTCAATCAAACTTTCTACTATTTCCACAGCCCTACTCAAGGTAAACAGTGATTAAATCTCGCCCTCAATCCAGAAAATCTAGGGATTCTCAAGTAAATCTGAAGTATTTTGTACAGTCTATTTTGTCTTTTCTTCAATCTTGGCGGCAGTTAGACTGGATTTTACTATTGTCCGTGATGGGATTGACCACGTTTGGAGGTTTTGCAATTTACAGTACTGAGTTAGGTACAAGGCACAACTATAGTTACCAACATTGGACAATTGGCATGTTGGGGTCGATTTTGGTGATGCTTTTATCTCGTTGGCGTTATCAAACCTTATTGCGCTGGTATTGGATAATTTACGCCTTCACCAATCTTTCTTTGGTTGCAGTTATGGTTACAGGGGTAACAGCAAAAGGAGCGCAACGCTGGATTACAATTGCGGGGTTTAATGTCCAGCCTTCTGAGTTTGCCAAAATTGGGATGGTAATTGTTTTAGCCGCATTGTTACACAACCAAGACGGTGCCAACCTAAAAACAGTGATCAGAACCTTAGCAATTACTGCTGTTCCCTGGGGATTGGTGTTTTTACAGCCAGATCTGGG
>CAKZYI010000647.1 GCA_937884735.1 uncultured Pleurocapsa sp. | reverse complement strand
ATGCTCTTTTCCTACCATTCCCATTTCAATAGGATGTTCGCCAAAAATCGGCACCAAAGCTTGATTTTCCAAATTAGTCATCAATGGATTTGCCCAAGTTAGCACAGGATTATAAGCCATGTTAGCCAAACTCATAGAGTTGCGAGAATGCTTTTCGTTAGTCGAACCTATGGCTACAGGCTTGCCATCAGTAAATGCTAAAGACTGTTTGTGGCAAGTTGCACAAGAATATTCCCCCGTGATAGATAAGCGGGGTTCATAAAATAAATGCCTGCCCAATTCTACTTTTTCTGTAGTCATAGGATTACTTTCAGGAACAATTGGTTTGGGTGTCCATTCAGGCAAATTCCAATTGTATTCGGTTGCTACAGCTAAACTATTGTCCATTGCCATAGCCTTACTCAAGCTAACCGACAAGCAAATAGACAATATGAAAGCAATAGCTAAATTTAGTAGGCGATTGCTCATATATTTATATTTACTTATTTTGTATTTACTTATATTTACTGTTCTAATAATCAATTAAACTACTCTACAAAAAAGAATTTTTGCCCTTCAGAAGAAGTTGTGCCATTGAAAGACAAGCCTAACCGCTGAATTCTTGAGGCACAGTCGCCATCCTCTGGGGAAGACATACAGCCCGTGGCGGTATTAGCTTGGTTACTACTCAAGTCTGTGTCGTACAGTAACTCAGCCAAATCAGCCACGACTACATTATCATCAACGTCAAAATCTGACAAAGTAATGGTAGCGCGATTGGGATTGACACAACCAAATAATTCGCTTTTGCTAGATTCTTTACAGCCAGTACTACCAAGATGGATTAGATAACTGTTACTACTCATATCCATGCCTTCTTTGCCATGATTCATGTCTCCATGATTCATATTGCCGTGGTCCATACCTTGATGATGGGTAGTAGTGCTAGTTTGACTGTGGGTACCCTGCCCGTTTTTGAAAATACCAGTTTGGCTATTGGTTTGAACAGTGGTGTGGCTTCCGCCCTGACTATGGGTGCTAGTATGTTGTTGATTTACCTGCATATCACTATGTCCACCTTGGCTATGAGTAGTCTGAGAAGATACATTAGAGATCGCACCATCGGTTTCTAGATCTGCACGCAAGAATTTGTATCCACCCTGCCAATTCCACCACATTGAGGTCAAATTTAAAGGAGAAGGTGCGATCGCCGCATCATCATGGTTGAGATTTTTGGGTACTCCCAAAGTAAACTGTAAACTCTGATAATCTCCTTCTGGTAATGTGCCAACTATTGTAGTATTAGTATCGGTTGTTCCGTTATCACAAGCCCCCGTACCATCTTCAAAATCTAGCAAAGTAGTGTTTTGATATTGCCACTTGCCATCTTGTTTCAATTCTACGGGAACAGCATTACCATCTTCATCAATTAAAGCCACGTCAGATACGTAAAAACGGAAGTCATTAGGAGTTATGGTAGTCTCTGAGGCACCCACTCTGTCATAACTTTCGCCACAGGCAAACCGATCCGATCCTACCCATCCTTCAAAATTGATGACTACTTCTTTCGTATTTGATTGAGCATTGGCAATGCCGTAACCACTAAAAGCTATTACCGTAGCGAGTAATATAGATTTTTGATTAAAAGATAAAATCATAAGTCTTGCTCTAAAAATATTTTTGATAAATTCTAAAAGTTATTTAATTGGTGCTGTCCAATATAAAGAGAAACCAGTAGTTTTAATGAATGTTAAAAATAAAACAATGTTCCTTTATATTTCGTATGTCTTGATTGGTGCGTAGCTTCAGCTATCTAAGTCAACTTAGCCCTTGATGGTATCTAGAAACGATAACTTTTGTCCAAAGACAGGCTGTCAAACTTTCCTAATTTGAGTTGAGCCTATGAAACTTAAACCGACTTAAAGTTTTATCATATATAACTTACAAGTTCTATCATAGATATATTCACGATCTGTATGGCTATTAAGCAAAAACTCAAAAACTAACCCTATGTCAGAAAAACAACAACTGCTGCTCGTAGACGATGAACCAGGTATTAGAGAATCGGTACAAGCATATTTAGAGGATAACGAAGATTGGACAGTAACCGCAGCCAGTAATGCGGAGGAAGCTTGGCAAACCATAGAAAACCAAGTACCAGATCTAATTATTTCTGATATTATGATGCCTCAAGTAAGTGGCTATGAATTTTTAGCCAAACTAAAAGAAGATCCTCGTTATCGTTCTATCCCTGTAGTTTTTTTGACTGCTAGAGGCATGACAAGCGATCGCATTCAAGGTTATGAAGCTGGTTGCGATGCTTATCTCTCCAAACCATTCGATCCAGAAGAGTTGGAAGCGATCGTCAAAAATTTGCTATCCAAAACCAAAACAAATTCTGGCAAAGGTGGAGATAGTAGTGCTGAATTAGAAAAAATCGCCAAAGAATTAGTAGAAATAAAAGCCAAGTTAGACGATAAATTGGGCGGTAGTGGAGGTATTACCGTAACACCTCCACCAATCAAAATTGATTTGACACCAAGAGAACAAAGTGTTTTGGATTTGGTTGCTAAAGGTTTGATGAATAAAGAAATAGCCAAAGAACTAAGTACTAGCGTTAGAAATGTGGAAAAATATGTTAGTCGTCTTTTTGGCAAAACGGGTACAAACAGCCGTACTGAATTAGTTCGTTTTGCTCTGCAACATGGTTTAACCCAATAGACATTGTTGAGTTAAACTCCAAATTAACTAATAGTATTGTTTTTAGTTTTTTACAAACACCCACCACATCAATTGATGTCTGAATTTGACAAATCGCTTTTTAATAAATTTGCCATAAAATAAAATCTAGTAATTCTTTAGTTGAAAATGATAGCTAACACAATGTCCTCAGTAATATCAATCAGCAATTATTTAGGCGCATTCTTGCCACCGATCGCTCTAGATAGTTTATTCTCTACTCAGGGAATTATGGTAATGCTTTTGGTAGCATACGCAGGAGCAATGTGGATGTTTCTTAGCAGTGCTCCCAAAGTGTACACAGTGATGGTATCGGATTTGCAAAATGCCCAGCAATTTTATGAGGGATTGCTCGATCTTTCTGCGGCTGATATTCCTCTGCACTACTATTACAACTACGAACAGGCAATGGGTGCAGGAGGATTAGATCCTTTATACATGTCTGCTACTCCCAGTAATGCAAGTGGATTAAACGGTTCTGAGGGGTTGTGGTATCAGCTCAAAAAAAATACCCAACTACACATTATTGCTGGTGCTAGCGGTGGCTACAAAGATCGCCAACGTCATGTGTGTTTTGATCGCGATTGTTTAGAAGCTTTATTAATGCGCGTTCAATCTAGACGTTTAAAGTATAAGATACGTCGCGATCGCCCTTTGAATTTTTTGGTCAAGGATATTGACAACCGCACCATCGAAATGGCAGTAGTTTCTAATTAACTAATTATTTAAAATAACTCAATTGAAATTGATGTTTCTGCTATTGTCGAAGGATATAGCCAGGGTTACTTTTTGATGGCAGGGGATGATGACAAGCTCGATTGGTATTCCAGTCGTCAACGTACTTTAATTCCCCTCGACGATCGCTTTAGATACCCCAAGTCTTTGCAAAGAGTACTAAACCAAGATCGATTTTCTGTAGCTATAGATCGAGATTTTTTAGGAGTATGTAAAGGATGTGCCAATCGCGATAGTACTTGGATATCTGATGAACTGATGGATATTTATTTAGCCTTACACCAAACAGGATGGTCGCACAGTTTCGAGACTTGGCAAGGCGATCGACTTGCAGGAGGTATCTTAGGAATTACCATTAGAGGTGCGTTTATTGGCGAATCGATGTTTTTTAATATTACCGAAGGCTCTAAAGTAGCCATGGTGAAGCTAGTCGAGCATTTGCGCTGTAAACAGTATGTTTTGTTTGATGCTCAACTGCAAAATCCCCATTTAGAACGTTTTGGTTCTTATATTATTGATTCTGGACAGTACCAAAAGCTTCTGCACAAGGCAATTATGCAGAATATTTCTTTTGTTTGAAATTTTGAAATAGGGTGGCATCCTGGGAGTCGAATAACACCCTAATAATGTTCTAAAGCGATCGCATCACTAATATTATCTAGACCTTTTTCATCCAGTTTGCTTAATAAGCCAGATAGTACTCGGTTAACCATCCAAGGACCTTCATACACCCAACCAGTATATACTTGCAGTATACTTGCCCCTGCGATAATTTTTTCCCAAGCATCGTCCGCGTTAAAAATACCACCTACGCCAACTATAGGTAATTTTCCCTCTGTTTCTCGATAAATAAAGCGAATAACTTCAGTAGAGCGTTTCTGAACGGGCATACCTCAAATTCCACCAGCTTGATCATTGATACTCTGCTCAGTTTCCTTCAAAACTTTTGTATTCAGGCGATCGCGATTAATAGTAGTATTGGTGGCAATGACACCAGATAAATTATAGTCAGTAGCCAAATTTAAAATATCTTTGATATCCTCCCATTCCAAATCAGGCGCAATTTTAATTAAGATAGGTTTGTGTTGCGTATTTGCTGTTTGTAAGGCTGACAGTATTGGTTCGAGCTGTTCTCCTCCTTGAAGCGATCGCAAACCTGGCGTATTGGGCGAACTAACATTAATTACAAAGTAATCTGCCACATCCTTTAGATATTTAAAACTTCCTACATAGTCTGCTGCTGCCTCTTCTAATGCTGCTGCTTTAGATTTACATAGATTAATACCAATAGGGATTTTACGGGGTTGTCTCTTCCAAGTTTGAGCTAAAGTATCCGCCATTACTGCTGCACCCAAATTATTTGCACCCATGCGATTGAGTGCTGCTTTATCTTCTGGAAGGCGAAACATACGAGGACGAGGATTTCCTGGTTGAGAATGAAGCGTGACTGCACCTAATTCCGCAAAACCAAAACCAAAACTACTCCATATCCCTGCTGCTGTGCCATCTTTATCAAATCCTGCTGCCAAACCAAAAGGATTATTAAAATTTAATCCCCAGAGTGTTTGTTGTAATCGAGAATCAGCAACGCAAAACGACTTTTCAAACTGCTTAATTGCCAAGCTACCCCATACAGAGTGACGATTCAACTCTATATTATTCAAAGCCTTAAGCATCTGACGATGAGCAGTTTCAGGATCGCTTTTAACGGAAGATAGTAGTAGAGGATAGAAAGGCTTGGTAAAGTTAAGCATTATTTTTTGATATTATCTGTCATGCTTTAAGCAGTATATAAAATCCAGTCAGCTTTTCCTACATACTGCTAATAAAAGTCTGATTACTACCTTAGCTAGATTTTCTTTTGACTAACAGAGAGTAAAATCCCTACTAATTGAACATAGTTAATAAATTTTT
>CAKZYI010000646.1 GCA_937884735.1 uncultured Pleurocapsa sp. | reverse complement strand
AGGGGAGGGAAAACTAATGTTGATGCTGCATGGTTTTCCTGAGTTTTGGTATTCTTGGCGACATCAAATTGCCGAATTTGCCCAAGACTATCATGTAGTAGCAATAGACATGCGGGGATACAATGATAGCGATAAACCCGAAAGTTTGTTTGCTTATAAAATATCAGAATTGATTGCTGATGTTAAGGGAGTCATAAACGGATTAGACTACGAAGATTGCATTCTTGTCGCTCATGATTGGGGCGGTGCGATCGCTTGGAATTTTGCTTACGAGCATCCTGAAATGGTGGAAAAGCTAATTGTGATGAATCTTCCCCATCCTGCTAAATTTATCGCTGGTTTAAAGACGTGGGAACAACTGCAAAAAAGCTGGTATATTTTCTTTTTCCAGATTCCCTTTTTGCCAGAATTAATATTCCAGGCAAATAACTATCAGGCGATCGCATCTACTTTTATTGATATGGCGATCGATAAATCAGCCTTCTCTGCCGAAGATTTGTCTGCATATAAAGAAGCTGCTGCCAAACCAGGCGCGCTTAATGCCATGATTAATTATTATCGAGCAAACTTCAATATTTCTCCAGATAATAATGAAGCTAAAGAGTATGGCGTATTAAATATTCCCACCCTAATGATTTGGGGCGAAGAAGACACTGCCCTGGGTAAAGAATTAACCTATGGTACCGAAGAATATGTGAAAGATCTAAAGCTCAAATATATTCCCAACTGTAGTCATTGGGTGCAGCAAGAGCAACCGGAGTTAGTTAACCAATATATGCGTGAGTTTGTTTAATAAAAGTATTTAGAGAAAGAAAATCATAGCCTAGAAATATAATTTTTTGCTGAAGTTACTGGCACTACTTCAATAGTGCGGGGTAAAATAAGCAAAAGCTCCAAGCTGGGCAAGCCAATTTTTGATGGCAAGGGCGCGAAGGAAATCGGTTGGAGCAACTGATTTAAACGAAAAAATAATCATGCCCACTAACAAAAATAAAGAAGTTTTAATTTTAGGTTTAACTGTCTTAATTACTGGCTCGCTTCTAGCAGGAGGAGGCTGGTACGCACAAAAATCTGGCATTTTAGGCAATAAACAAGCTTCAAGCGGACAAATATCAAAATCCAATCCTCAAGCCAAGGTTACGTTAAATGCTTTGGGAGACACTTTCAGCGGATATTCTACTCTCCGTAGTAATGCTTTTCAAGGTTCTTTACTAGAAAGAGGAGTCGGCATCAATTATGCCGATGAATTCGATCAGCAAGCCCGTGCAGCAGCACTAAATGAAGGCAAAGCAGATTTGATTGTGACTAGCCTGGATCAATATTTAACTCACCAGCCTCAAGGAAAAATTGTTGCTCTCATTGATCGCACTGTTGGGGCAGATGCGGTAGTTTTGAACAGCGAACGTTATCCACAGCTCAAGTCTTTGATCGATCTAGACAAGCTAGTTAAAGAGCAAGCTAGTAAGGGAAGAAGACTAAAAATAGTTTATGCAGGGGATACCCCTAGTGAATTTTTGGCTACTGTATTGGATACAAAATTTGATAGCTTCAATCTAAGCGATTTTGACATCATCAAAGTAGAAGATGCCAGTGTCGCCTGGGAAAAAATGCAGAAAGATAAAGATATCGCTTTAGGGGTTTTATGGGAACCCTATGTTACTGAAGCTAAGAAACAAGGTAATGCTGTAGTGATCAGCAGCAGTGATGCACCCAAGACAATTGTGGATGTTGCCATCGCTAGCGACAAAATATTACAAAACAATCCCGAAGCAGTTAAAAACTTTGTTGAAGCCTATTATCGTCGCATCGATAGCTCACTACAGGATAAAGGATTATTAACTAGACAAATAGCCACAGATGGCAATTTGGGTAAGGCGGAAGCTCAAACTATTAAAGATGGGATTCAATTCTTTACTTCCGTTGAAGCCCAAGACTGGATGAGTTCTGGCACTTTAGATAAACGCATCAACTCTATTGCGGGTATTTTGGCATTGTCGGGCAAAATTAATAATATTCCCGATAATCCTCAAGATTTGTACAATGCTCAATATCTTGCACCCATTGCACAGCAAACAGCCAGAATTATTGACTCTATTTCCGAAGACAATCCCGAATTAGCCTCCTTGCTCAAAGGAAAATCAAATACTGCCATCAAACAAGTTTCCGCAACCCAAGTACAGCAAGCCACTCCTATTGGTAATTTGAAGGTTCGAGGCGAAATCAAATTCCAAACAGGTTCGGCACAGCTAACTGCCGAAGGAAAACAAACTCTAGATAAGTTAGCCAACGAAATAAATGAATTTAGTCCTAACAATATCGCTATCCAAGTACATGGGCTTAATGCAGGTCATGTGGTGGATGCACTAATACAAACCATGACACAGC
>CAKZYI010000645.1 GCA_937884735.1 uncultured Pleurocapsa sp. | reverse complement strand
GCTATTATTTCTACGGGTTCAGCAACTACTCTAGTATCTATCTTGAGCAATGTTCTTTTTGCAGTTGCTAGTCTCTTAGGAATTTGGTTGATAATTAGCATTATACGTTCGGGAAAACTTAAGTAACTCCTAAGAAACAAATTAAACAGAGTTAAGTAATTTGTTTATAAGGGCACAACTTCTGTATATTCCATCAATAACTCTTCATCAGTTAAGTATTCATTTTTCTTTTGAGGAGTCCACAGCAGTTCAAACTTCATCAAATAATCTTCCCGCATTGCAGAAAGTTTGAGCAGTTTTTCTTGGAGATCTTCAGAATTATAAATCTTATCGAATAAAGGATTGTCATCTGCTGTGCCAAAAATTAATGTCACTACAACATAAGCTGGAAACCCTTCATTTTCATTGCTACGGGACTGTCTAGTTTTCAGCTTTCCATCCACGTTACTAAGGCTTTCACCACTAAACTTACTTCTTTCGATCATTGACAATTTATCAAACTTTTCTTCTGCTCGACTAATATCCAAAGAGTTGGAGTGAGAAAAAACGTGAGTCCAATAACTACTGCTACGTAACAGAATTAAAGTCGCTTCTTGCATCAACTCTACTAATCCTGTATCTGTGCTGGTATCAACCGACGTACTCAGTGCTGATAAATCCTGTTGTATTTCTAACGCTTCAGAAGATAGCACTACCTGCAACAAAGAAATGGTGACGCGACTATTATCTCTTTCTTTAGCAATCTTTCTTTCAGCTTTGTTTGAGGAATTAGAATTGCTGCCAATCATTTGATTGAAGATGAATAAAAGTACAAATATTAGTCCTCCCAAAAATATCAATACGAAAATAATAAAAATAAAGTTACCAAAACTCGAACTGCCCCGACTGCTTCGAGAACTACGATTATAATAAGTGGGTCTAGAATGTCTGCGATAGCTTGGTGAATTGTATTCCCTTCTTTCATAGCTGGGACTAGGAGAACTAGATTTACGTCGATTAGACTTTCGACTAGGAGAACTGTTTTTAGAACGAGATGGTCTACTCTTAAAAGAACCCCCTCCACTACGCCCGCCACTTTTTTTGACAATTAGATCTTCTGTGACTGGGGATTGAACAATAACTTGATTTAATTTAACCTGAGATTCAATATTATTCTTTACCTGAAAATTGCTAGCTGAAGCTGAATTTAAATTATAGGCGATCGCAATTGCCATCCAACTGGCTAAAAACAGTTTAATATAATTTTTTTTAAGCACAATCACAACATAACAATCTATGAAAAACCAATTTCCTTTAGATTGCTTCTCCCTTTAATTTATTTTTACCTATAGTTCCCAAAATGGAGTTATTTAAACCAATTACACTATCCTCTTAATTACTGTTAGTTACATTACGCGAAACAATAGAAATTTTCCATTGTCCTAACTGGCTGGCTTGAAATGCGACTTTGCTACCATCCCCATTAATTGTAGGATTGGCAGAAGATCCTTTAATATTGGCAGTCAATAATTCAGACTTTTGAGAAACGCGATCGTAAACAAAAACATCCGTTTTACCTCTTTCTGTTGAAATGTATGCTATGTATCTTCCATTGGCACTTAAGGCTGGTTGATCTTGACTAGAATCACGATGATTTAAATTGGGAACAGACACCAATCTTTTATTTTGTAGGTCATAAAGAAAGACGTTTCTATGACCACGACGGTCTGATGCAAAAGCTAAATAGCGTCCATCTGAACTATAGGTAGGATATTCTTCTGTTGAATTGCTATTAATACCTCCAGGGATTATCTCTGGTTGAACTGGTAAACTTGCATTGCAACCACTAGTCAAAATTAAAACTAGAATAATTGGTAATCGAGGAATCATAGTCTAGCAGTTGGGAATAAATCGATTTTTATTCTGGCATATTGCAAGTATGTTTACTGGTGCGAAAAACTATTTTCTGTGCTACTTATCCATTTATTATCAGTAAATAGTTATGCTGATTGAAAATATTTTTGCTTAATATAATTGGACGAGAATCTGATATGACGAATATAAAATCAACTTTAAAAATCTGCCAGCTAAGCAGCAATTATGTATATAGTGTTACATTTTTCTTAATGTTAAGAGCTGTTTAACAATCCTTATCTAAAAATAAGTAGCTTAGATTTTACTAATATAATTTTAGCTATTGTAAAAATCAGCCTGATTCTATTTATAGCTTTATGTCAATCAAAGAAATAAGAATAAAGTGTTTTACTAAATAAATAGAGTTTAGATGATAGCTAAAATCTTTGAATTCATACTCTATTGAGGATTGAGCCAATTTAATTTAATTAAAACTGCAATTTATTGATATTGAATATTAAATAAGTTTTTTTATTAAAATCACAATACTTGTAGTAAATATTAAATTATAAAAGTAAGTCAAATCAAATCTGCTTAATTTTACATAATTTTGGGTACCATTACTTGCTGGCAAATATGCTATTTATCTTACATGTTTTGGTTAACTATTTTTGCGTATACTGTTGAGCAAAATATTGCGTGAAATGATAAAAGTTAAAACATTTCTAATAAGAATAAACAATTGCGCTTAATCAGGTAAAAATACTGATTTTCATGTAAAATTGACCTTAAGTTACAGAAACTTACGAATCACATACTTTTATCAACTAATGTTGCATAGTAAGCATCCTTCCAAATCTCTATCCAATCTTCTAATATGTAGCCCCTCTTCTCGTATGTTTATTATGTGGCTACTAATCGTAGGCGATATTGTTGGTTTGTTTAGTTCCATACACTTAGCTCTTCAATTGCGTCTATCTCAATCTTTAGATTGGGGAAATCCTGTTTTATACGCTCTAGTGTGACTGTACTTATTCGGACTATATTTAACCGACACTTACAAACTCAATCGGCAGGTTTCTGGAGTAAGACTTTCAGAAAGAGCTATTTTAGGAATTTTGTTGACTATTACTATTGTTACCTGCGGTATATATGTAACTGGATTATGGGGAAGCGATCCAATCGTAGGTAGAGGAGTTTTAGTAATTAGCGAATTAATTTTTTCTGTTTGGGCGGTTGCCAGCAGAACAATAGTAGATCGCTGGCTAAAGGCAAATCAACACAAGAGCCGATTTTTGGTTTTGGGAAAAAAGAAGAAAGTTTCGGCTTTTAGTAAAAAGCATCGTCAAATTAATGGTGCTACTGAATTTGTTTCTTTCTCCGAAAGTTTTGGAAAATCGAATGCTCAACCAGAAATAGTACGATCGGGTGGTAGTAATTCTCTTGTGTTGGACAATGTAGCGACTTTAAATACGGCTTGGAAACAGCAACACTGGTCGGGAATTTTGATTGATGGTGAAGAAGGTAATCTTTCTAAAGAAATGATCCGAGAGTTAATGGATATGAGACTCAAGGGAGTTTATATTTATAGCCTAGCTGACTTCTGCGAACAGTTTTGGCAAAAAATCCCTCCTGCGTATGTTCAAGACGATTGGTTTGCCTTTACTTCTGGATTTAATATTTTACATAATCGAATTAAAGCTAAATTAAAACAAGCCGTCGATCTTGTAGCAGCAATGGTGTTGCTAATTGTTACTATTCCCATAACTATTCCTACAGCGATCGCTATTAAGCTTACTAGTGAGGGTCCAATTTTTTATTCTCAAGTCAGAACAGGATTAAACGGCAAGAAATTTAGAGTCCACAAGTTTCGTTCTATGTATACAAACGCCGAAGCAAAAGGTATACAGTGGGCAAAGAAAAAAGATCCTCGCATAACTACAGTAGGCTCTTTTATTCGCCTAACGAGAATCGATGAACTGCCTCAACTGTGGAATGTGTTTAAAGGGGAAATGAGTTTGGTTGGTCCTCGCCCAGAACGCCCTGAATTTGATGTTCAATTGAGGGAAGAAATTCCCTATTATGATTTTCGTTATTTAGTCAAGCCAGGTATTACTGGTTGGGCGCAGGTATCTTATCCTTATGGTGCTTCGGTGGAAGATGCCTATCAAAAAGTGGCATACGATCTGTTTTATATCAAAAATTATTCCCTCTGGTTAGATATGGCGATCGCCCTTAAAACCTTGAGAGTAGTTGTTTTAGGAAAAGGTAGATAAATCCATCTCAAATACTTATATTAGACTATTTACCAATGCAAAAACGGCTGAAAATGCGCTCTAAGACAGATTCAGTTACTTCTTCTCCTGTAATCTCTCCCAAGGCTTGTATTGCGTCTCTAAGGTCAATAGTCCAAAAGTCCAAAGGTAGTTGATTGACAATTGTTTCACTGACCTGTTCTAGTGCTGCTTGGCATCGAGTTAATGCGGAAGCCTGTCTTTGGTTGATTGCTATCTCAGAATCCGCAGCAGAAATTGCTCCATCAGATACCAAACTAAGAATGGCAGTTTCTAGGCGATCTATTCCTTGGTTGTTTGCGGCACTAGTATGTACTGTAATTTTAATTTCAGGAGGGAAAGCTACTGTTTCGCCACAAGCCAAGTCGGTTTTGTTGATTACTAAAATTAAAGGTCGATGTTTTACCTGTTGATATATTTCTTGTTCTGCTGTTGTCCAACCAACTAACGCATCAATAGTCAGTAAAACAAGGTCTGCTGCATTAGCAGCCTGGCGCGATCGCTCTACACCAATTTTTTCTACAGTATCGATTGTTTCTCTAATTCCTGCCGTATCGAGGACTTTAATGGGAATGCCTTTTACGACCAAAGTGGATTCAATTACATCACGAGTAGTCCCAGGAAGCTCAGTTACAATAGCGCGATCGCTTTTACTCCAAGCATTTAGTAAGCTAGATTTACCTACGTTAGGACAGCCAACAATTGCCACCTTTAAGCCACTTCTGAGTAATTCTCCCTGTTCGGCGGTAGCCAAAATATTAGTAACCTGGTGCAAAACATCTTCTAGCTGCTGCCTAATTTCTAATTCATTTAAGGGTGGTAGGTCGTCCTCAAAATCAATTCTCGCTTCTACTTCAGCTAATATGTCCAAACAAACTCCTCGCAGAGTGCGAATTGGGCTACTTAACTGACCTTGTAACCCC
>CAKZYI010000644.1 GCA_937884735.1 uncultured Pleurocapsa sp. | reverse complement strand
GAGCTAACCAATCACAATAGCAATAACAAGATCAACCGACAGGATATATTAGCTGCAAGACAAATGGAGTTAAACGAAATCGATAACGAAGGGGGTGCATTGGTAGCCGTTAGAATCAACTTTACCGTTGAAGGTTCAGAGTTTGATAATCAAGCCAGGGAAAAACAAGAACAACTAGAAGAAGAACGTCAGGCAAAATTAGAAAAACAGCGGCAACAAAAGCTTGAAGCTCAACGGCAAGAGCAGGAACAAAAACGAGCGGAATTAGAAAAACAGCGTCAAGAAAATCTTCAGCAACAACAAACAGAAAACACCAACAACCTCACAAAAGAAGAATTAGAGGCAGAAAGAATCCGAAAATTTCGCGAACGAATTCAAAACTATAACTAAGGAATATTGAGTACCTTCGCCTGTTTCTCCTGCCTCGATCATGCTTTAAACCCCAATCAAAAATATACCCCGTAATGTTTGGATTTTAGGTTTTGTTAGTCTCTTTACCGACACTGCTTCTAAAATTATTCAATCTTTGTTACCGCTTTTTCTAGTATCTGTACTGGGAGCTAATCTGGTAACGGTTGGCACGATAGAAGGTATAGCCGAATCAACAGCTTCCATACTCAAAATTTTTTCTGGAGCATTGAGCGACTACTTAGGAAAACGAAAAGAATTGGCGATCGCAGGATATGGATTATCAGCTTTGGTAATTCCGATTTTTGCCCTAGCAAACAGCCCATTTTGGGTATTAGTTGGACGTTTTGGCGATCGCCTTGGGAAGGGAATTAGAGTTGCACCTCGTAATGCCATCATCGCCGATGCTACACCGCCACAACAAAGGGGTGCTGCCTATGGTTTGCGTCAATCATTAGATACTATTGGGGCTGCTTTGGGACCTTTAATTGCAGTCGGTTTGATGTATGTATCGGGGCAAAATTTTCGTCTTTTATTTTGTCTGGCAACTATTCCTGGGATGATAGCGGTATCTTTGTTAATTTTTGGTATCAAAGAGAAATCGTCAATTCAGCAAAATCCACAAAATCCTCTACAGTGGAGAAGTTTAAAGGATTTAGATCGTAGCTACTGGATTTTACTCGCCGTAGTTTTAATCTTTAATCTGGGTAATTCTAGCGATGCTTTTTTGCTGTTGCGATCGCAACAGGTAGGAATTAGCGATACCTTTATTCCTCTTGCATTTATGGTAATGATCTTTACTTATTCTCTTAGTGCCTATCCCGCAGGGGTAATTTCAGATCGCTTGGGTAGATATGGTTTGATTCTGGCTGGATTCATAATTTATGCTCTGGTTTATCTTGGTTTTGCCTTAGCACAATCTCCTTGGCAAATATGGAGTTTATTCGCTTGCTATGGCTTGTATTTGGGAATGAGCAAAGGAGTACTCTTGGCTGCAATTGGCGATCGCATTCCTGCCGAATTAAGAGGTACTGCATTTGGTGCGATCGCCTTAGCGACAGGAATAGTTATGTTTCCTGCCAATTTGATTGCAGGTTTACTCTGGGAAAATATAAGTTATCAAGCTCCTTTTCTTTTTGGCAGCGTTTTATCAATTTTGGCGGTGCTACTATTAGCAGTAGAAATGAAATTTAGAGATTAATATAATGTCAGTTTGGGATAAGCT
>CAKZYI010000643.1 GCA_937884735.1 uncultured Pleurocapsa sp. | reverse complement strand
CGACCTAATATTTGGTTTGAGAAGTTTATGGCTCTTGTAGCGGTAATAAACTTAATTATTGTTGGTTTCGATCTTAGCTATGTGCCTCTACGGGATTTTTGGCTATCTGGTCAAGTTACAATAGCTCGAATAAATACTGCATACGTCAAATTTGATGGCATCAAATTAGATTTGCTTCCTGAAGAAGTTTCTCAATTTATTATTCAATACGATGTAGTAAAAGGGATTATTCCCAACCGAGATACAGAGGAGTATCTAAACAAGGTAGAAGAATTAAAAGCAGAATTGGCAAGTAAGGGATTAGATACTCCCTCAGCTAAAAACCTTTTTGGGGATATTCGTCGTCGCAGTATCGAGATTGTCCAAACAAATGCCTTTTCTGAAGCTAATAAGACAGGGAATTTGGATAGAATTATTTTGGAAATATTGGACAGCTGCTATTTTTGATGGAAAAGCTATCCAAGATTTAGCATTCTTTGATCGCGAAATTAAGCCTTTATTTGAAACTAACTACTATCGCGTCATTGGTGAAAATGGCGGATATATTGATTACTTTGGCTTGATAGATTTTCCTTTTGGCGTATTTTTTGGTTTAGAATTTCTGGGACGTACTTGGTTGATTAGTCGGCGTTATATTGGAATAAGCTGGTTAGATGCAATGCTATGGCGTTGGTATGACTTCTTTTTCTTGGTTCCCTTTTGGCGATGGTTGAGAGTAATACCCGTAACAGCCCGCTTGAGTCAAGCAAAAATTATTAATCTCTACTCCATTCAGCGACAAATTAGTCAGGGTTTGGTGGCAGGAATAGCTGAAGATGTAACCGAAGTCGTTATAATTCGTCTGATTAATCAGGTGCAGGCTTCTATTCGCAATGGTGATGTTAGTAGATTGCTATCCCAACAGGCAGCAAATCCTTATATCGATATCAATAACACCAACGAAACTGTAGAAATAGTCAGAATTTTGGCTAAAGTAATTGCCGATCGCGTATTACCTGCTATACAGCCAGAAGCCGAAAGCCTATTACAATACAGTGTAGATAAAGCTATCCGAGAAAGCCCCGCCTATCGAGGAATCAGGCTTTTGCCAGGAGGCGATCGCACTATCATCAATCTTAGCAATCAATTGGTATCTCAAACCTACAGTGCCTTTAGCAGCACCATACAAGCAGCATTAGCCGAAGACGAGCAATTTGATCGCTTGCTCGAAAGCTTGGTAAGTAATGTAGGAAAAAGTCTTTCTACTGAGCTTCAAGCACAGCAGAGCATGAATAAGATCGAGGTGCTTTTGATTGATTTACTAGAAGAAATCAAAATCAACTATGTCGAACGTCTTTCCCAAGAAGACATTGAAGATATCCTCGATCAAACCCGCAGCTTACGCACCATCGCTTACAAACCACCCAAAATTGATTATCGTTAAGAACTATCTTTCCTTATTCTTTATCCTTCATCCTTTAAAAGATGTATATTTGGCAATGGCAAGATACTTTTATAAATGCAGTCAAAAATCTTCTTCAGGGTATATTTAATACTCTAGAATTATCTATAGTATCCAATACATTTGCGATCGCAATTCCTACCGACAGTCAAAATAGCGATCGAGTTATTTTTCATCCGCAAAACTGCCGATTTACACCCGATCATTTTAAACAGGTGTTTGTCCTAGCCAAACATAATTTTGATAGCGATCCAGAACAATTCTTTTTTATGGGTGCGGCTCATCAAAACAAAATACATCGAGAATCTTTATATCCCAAAGCACTTCAGCAAGCTGTTCGATCTATTCTGCAACACTACGATAACCAAAGAAAACAAACTTCTTTTTGTAGTTTCCCCATTCAAAAAAACAACTATTGGGTGATTACCGTTATTCAATTAACCAGTGCAGACTTCGATCGCCAATATCGATTAACCAAAAAAGAACATGAAGTTCCTTCAATGCGAAAGCGCAGAATCGATCGCTGTTTTCTCGAAGCAATTATCTATCGGGTATTAAAAGAAAGCGAACTAGAGCTACAAAAACCAACTGAAGGTAATATTGCATTTTTGGCTAATTCTGAGCGAGTTATCGAAGATGCGGCTTCTAGTCTGCTCGATTCGATTGAAGTACATATCAATAAATTAAATAAAATTGATTTATTATCTTTTGCTAATGCGATTGCAGCAGAGCGTTATGAAGGTGCCGCCAGCGAAGGTAGATTGATTATTTGTCACACCAATCATCCTGATATCTTCGCCAAAATCAAATTAAACAATCCGATTGATATTTACAACTATCGAGGTATCAGAAAATTACTAGAAGTATCTAGCAATCAGATGGCTTTACTCTGCGATGTGGAAAGCGTATGGGGATTGGGAATTCCTTTAGATACCTATAATCCTAGTTTAGAAAACCTGTTTGAAATTCGCTTCTTGGAACACCATACCTGGGAACTAGTTCATGCAGAAAATATTATGCTGCGAGTTATGTATAGGCAAGCCAGACTTCCGAGATCTCGTTTCGATCGAGAATTATTTTGCGATCGCGTACATCAACTTTTTGAAGTAGATCGTGCAACAGCAAAAAGGCTAATTATGGCAGTAGAGGCAGCAGTTAAACAACGTCACGGCACAATGTTGGTAGTTGCCCCCGAAGCAGAGCAAGAGACGATCAGATTGGCTGCTCAAAGCACTGTCATCGAACCTGTTATTATCACCAAAGAAATTATTTCCCATGTATCTTGTGTTGATGGCGCAATTTTGATTTCGCCCGATGGAATGATATATTCTTTTGGCGTAATATTAGACGGCTAAAGTACCAAAAACGG
>CAKZYI010000642.1 GCA_937884735.1 uncultured Pleurocapsa sp. | reverse complement strand
AATAACTAAGATTAGAGCAATTATGGTCAAAGCTAAAGTTACTTTAGCTTTAATCAAATTGGGGCGAATAACAATTAAAAAGCCCAATCCGATGCAACAGAGTAATTTAATTGAACCTGATGTACCCAAAAGATCTAATAAGATTAAACCCGTTACCAAGCTGCCTAATACATTACCTAAAATATTGGCTACCAAAATCGAACCAACCCCTTTGGCGATCGCTTTTCCATCCTTTTGCACTGCTTTTTGTACCAGGGGAAAATAAAAGCCTAAGAGTAAATTAGGCAAAATCATCATGATGGAAGGAACAATTAAGTATTTAAAGATTAGGGGAAAGTCAATATTATTTAAATTGACATAGCCTTCTCCTGCTCGTAATTCGGGGTATGTTTGCCAGATTATAGCAATTAGCCAAATTGCGATCGCTGAATAAACTGCTACTGTTCCTTGAATTAATAAAAATGTTTTTTTAGGGTTACGAATATAAGCAATTGCTTTTGAACCCAATAGACTTCCCAAACCGTTACTAACCAAAACAAATGCTAATAAATGGGCGTAGGTGTAAGCATTAGACTGTAAAGCTATATCTAATACCCTAAACCAAATTATTTCCCAAGATATAGCGGCAAAACCTGACAAAAAGACCAACAGATACCATTCCTTAATTGACTTCTGTTTTTGCCTAGATGCACCAGCAATATTGATATTCTGTGGCAAAACATAATTGTCATTGTCTTGTTGGAATTGTCGAGCAATAATTAATGCAGTTAAAGAAACGCAAGTACTAAACGTCGCGCCCAAATGTATTGTCTTTTCATAGCCAAAAGTACCGACTATATACCAGCCAGATATTAAAGTACCCAATCCCGAACCCAAAGTATTAACACCATATAGCCAGCCAATACGAGATGCAGCCTTGTCTACACCACGATTAATTGCTTTTGATAGTAGGGGTAAAGATAAACCCATTAAAGTTGTCGGTACCAAAAGACTAACTAGTACTATTCCCAACATCAATAGAGGAAACTGGGCTAAAGATTGCCATCTTAAAAACAGCAAGTCATAAAATAAGAAACGACTAGAGATCGCAAATAGGGCAATACCAAAATTACACAAGCCATATATTTGCACGCACTGACGATTATTAAAGCGATCGCTATGACGGCTGCTAATAAGATTGCCTAACCCCAAACCAAGCAAGTAAGAAGCGATTACAATAGTTACAGAACGAACATCTGAACCAGAAAACAAGCCCAACATTCGCTGCCAAGCCACTTGATAAAGTAGTGCGGTAAAACCAGAAACAAAAAACAGGCTAAATAAAACAGTAGTTGCCCAGAGGTTTGCTAAAGAGTTATTTGTTTGATTGGTTGTTTTAATTATCACGCTGGCTTAGAAAATCTTCAATATATTTTTACTCGCATAAGCGATTTAAATAAATTTAACCATCCTTTCAAAGATTTAATTGATGTTTACTGTTTAATTTTCTTTTTTTCAATATATTCGCGCCAATAAACAATTTTGCCATCGTCTCTTAGTTCAAACACGATCGCATCCTCGGCAGCAGAAGGATTATCCGTTTTCTTATTGCGATCGCTCCAATCCCATTCCACAGCACCCATATTATCTTCAATGATTACCCGCTTGATTACTACTTGAGTATCTGTAAAGCCACGGAAATAATTCTCTGCTGCTTTTTGAATGGCATCTACCCCGTTAAAAGTAAAACCGCCAGCTTTGAATACAGCATCGGGAGCAAAATCACTAATCAAACTTGCTACATTTTGAGTCTCCCAAGCAGTCGCCTGTCTTTTGATTAGAGCATTAATATTCGTCTCTGAATTCATCGGCGCAGCAAAAACTAAAATAGCAGATATGGAAATAATAAAAACAATGATATTTTTCATTTTACCGTTACTTAAATATAGACAAAAGACAAAACTACTGTTCCACTCCTTGAATCACTGGGGTAATTTCATCACGAAAAGGTTCGGGGTTTCCTTGCCAATTAAAATCACTAATACGCAAACTAAAAGAGCCAAGTTCTAATACAGGGTTATAGCGTAAAATTACACTATGTGTACGACGACTATATTCTAAGGTATAGTCCGTACTAATTTCAGTACTGCTACTTAAATCTAAAGAAGTATTGATTCCCAAACGAATCGGACCATAGAGTTGTTGATTGAATCCTAATTCTAGAGTTTGACGATCTACCAAGCGATCAAATAAAAAAGGTGACTCATCCCCACGGATATTCTGGGAGTAGCTAAACTTAAAACCCGTATAATCTAGCCAGGAGCGAGAAAAATGACCCAATTGTCCTTGTAAGCCAATAGTCCCTTCTAAGGATGGTTGGTTTTCGTTATTACTATAGAAACTGGCAACTCCCCTAACTCCTGTGATTAGCTCTAAATAAGGAACAACAGGAGTGGGAGTATAGCGTAATCCTTCGGTTTTAGTACTGGGCAAAGCTTGTCCCGACCAGATACGAAAACTTTTATTAATAAATAATGCTCCCTGATAGCGAGTCAGATTAATGCGATCGCTTTCTCGTTCAGTCTCTAGCAAATCTTCTCTATCGGTATCAGCATTGATATTTTGAATTGATGCTTGATAGTTAAAAGTTATCCCAGTACCAGGAATTGCTAAATTAGGAGAAGTAACAACTCCACCAATGCTACTTCTTACTGTTTGAAAACCCAAAGAGCCATTAAATAAGCGATCGCGATAGTTATATTCCAAGTCAAATTGGTAAGGATTATCAAACTTCCCGATAGTTTGTCTCAATCCAATCTTTCCCCGCAAATTGTCTTCAATCTCTTCAAAATCAAAGCTGTTTAGGGCAAGATCGCTATTCAAGTTCGTTCTAGGCGCAATCCCCACATTAATACGATTTTTCAGCCCAAATACTGCTGGATTAAATATTCCCCCTTCATTGCTTTCGCTAAACTGAAATGTAGTAGGAGAGATAGCTCGCTGTACAAAATATTGAGGTGTAACTCTCCATTGCAATCTAGGCGTATTAAAAATTGACCAAGAACGTTCAATAAAAAAACCACCCCTTTCATCGCCATCTAAAGCCAAATTGAATATTCCAGGGCGGCTTTGGTTTTTGTAATAAAAGTGCCCGCATTAACCTTCG
>CAKZYI010000641.1 GCA_937884735.1 uncultured Pleurocapsa sp. | reverse complement strand
ATTGAGGTTTTTACAACAGCTAGAACCAGAAAGTACAGTTTATAATTTACCTGCTGCTTTGGAGTTAACAGGCAATCTAAACATAGATATTTTAGCTGACAGTATTAATGAAATTATTAAGCGTCATGAAATATTAAGAACAGCTTTTATAAGTGTAGAAGATAAACCACAGCAAAAAATAATTGCTCAAGTAAAGTTAGAATTACCCATCATATATCTACAAGATAGCCAACAGCAAGATACTAAAATCCAAGATATTATTAAACAGCAAATTAAACGACCTTTTAATTTAGAACAAGCTCCTTTATTGAGAACTCAATTATTACAGCTAGATACTAATAAATGTATCTTGCTTTTTACGCTTCATCATATTATTACTGATTACTATTCAATGCGAGTTCTGATTAAAGAACTTACCGCTATCTATCAGGCTAAATTAAATAATAGATCCTCTCTATTACCAAAATTAGAATTGCAGTATGTTGATTTTTCAGTTTGGCAACATAAGTGGCTGAATTCAAATAATCTTAAAATACAGCTAGACTACTGGCAAAAACAGTTAGAAAATGCTCCTAGTTTATTAGATTTGCCAACAGATTATCCCCGCCCTCAAAGACAAACATTTAATGGGGCAACTCGTACTTTCAATTTATCGTCTGATTTGTCTCAGGCTCTACAAAGTCTATCTCGGCGATTTGGTACTACCCTATTTATGACCCTCTTAGCAGGTTTTCAAACCTTGCTTTATCGCTACACGCAGCAATCAGATATTTTAGTAGCCTCAACGGTTGCTAATAGAAATAAGAAAGAGATTAGTAATCTTATTGGATTATTTGTTAACAATTTAGTCTTTCGTACAAAATTTGAGCCACAATTAACTTTTAAGCAATTATTAAAGCAGGTAAAAGAAACTGCACTATCAGCTTACGAACATCAAGATTTGCCCTATGAATATTTAGTAGAAAAACTTCAGCCAGAGCGCAACTTAAGTCATAATCCTTTATTTCAAGTAATGTTTGTGCTGCATAACACTGCTTCGGAGAAAGTGGAGTTATCAGATTTAAGTATAAATTACCTGCCTATTAATAATAAAACTGCTAGATTCGATCTTAGTTTGGATATGTACGAAACAAAATCGGGTTTGATTGGTAGTTTTGAATATAATACCGACTTATTTAAAGCAGAAACTATCGATCGCCTGGTTAGTCATTTTGAAAACTTATTAACAGGAATTACGGTCAATCCTGATTTGCTTATAGCAAAAATATATTATTTAACAGCAACAGAAAGGCAGCAGTTATTAGGGAATTTAAATATAGTTAATTATCCGCAAAATTGTTTAGTTCACGAACTATTTGAAAACATGGTAAAGGCGTATCATGGTACGCCTCTAGAGAACAAAATCGCGTTGGTAACTAATACTATATCGCTGACATATATCGAATTAAACGGTCGCATTAATCAACTAGCTCATTATTTACAATTACAAGGTATCAATAGCAATACATTGGTAGGAATACTACTGAATAGAGATAACGATTTAATTATTTCTTTATTAGCAGTATTAAAAACAGGTGCAGCTTATATACCTCTCGATCCTAATTATCCGCGATCGCGAATTGACTATATTATTAATGATGCGAATATATCTTTTTTGATTACTAAAAATGATTCCTTTAAAATCCCAAAGAATAATATATCTGTAATTAATTTAAATCAAGAAAAAAATAAGATCGAGACTTGTAGTAAAGAAAACTTAAATGTAGATATTCAGCCTCAAGATTTAGCTTATGTAATCTATACATCAGGTTCGACAGGAAACCCAAAAGGTGTAGCAGTACAACATAGCAGTTTGCTGAACTTTCTCTACTCTATGCAACAGCAACCAGGCATAAATAAAGATGATAATTTATTAGCTGTTACAACTATTTCTTTTGATATTGCTGCATTAGAAATATATCTACCTTTAATCACTGGCGCAACATTAGTCTTAGCAAGTCGAGAAATAGCAATCAATGCGGATTTATTAAGCAGAAAAATAGCAGAAAAAAACATTAGCATAATGCAAGCAACGCCAGCAACTTGGCGGATGCTGTTAGATAACAATTGGCAAGGGAAACAGGACTTTAAAATACTTTGTGGAGGAGAGGCAGTACCCCAATCTTTAGCAACAGAATTAGCATCATGCTGTCAAGAAATCTGGAATTTATATGGTCCAACAGAAACTACTATTTGGTCATCAGTTTATAAATATACTAAGGATAATTATTCTATTGTGCCGATTGGAAAGGCGATCGCTAATACACAATTTTATATCTTAGATTCACAATCAAATTTAGTTTCCCCAGGCATACCAGGAGAACTGTATATAGGCGGTGCGGGATTAGCCAGAGGTTATTTAAACCGTCCCGATTTAACAGCAGAAAGATTCATTCCCAATCCTTTTTCATTGAACAATGAACATTTATTATGCGAAGCGGTATCCTTTAGGACATTGAACAGATCCTCCTCTGCACCCTCTGCACCCTCCGCCTTCTCTGTCCCTTTGCGCCTCTGCGACTTTGCGCGATTATATAAAACAGGCGATCGCGTCAAACAATTACCTAACGGCAATCTAGAATATCTAGGCAGATTGGACAATCAGGTTAAAATTCGTGGCTTTAGAATCGAATTAGGGGAAATAGAAGCAGTATTAAACCAATACCTCCAGATACAAGCCTCAGTAGTCATTACTAATCACGAAAGTTTAATTGCCTATGTCGTCTTAAAATCCTCCTCCGCCTCCCCTGTTTCCCCCGCTTCAACAGAAATACGCCATTTCTTAACCGAGAAGCTACCAGGCTACATGATACCAGGGACAATTATCCCGCTCGAATCATTCCCCCTTACACCTAATGGAAAAATAGACCGTAAAGCATTACCTCTTCCAAATGCGATTGCTATTACTAAAGACGATCGCACTTCAAGTATCGCGACAACATCCACAGAAGAAATACTATTAGGAATCTGGACAGAGATATTAAATCGCGATCGAATAGATATTGACTCGAACTTCTTTGAATTGGGGGGACATTCTCTATTAGTAGCGCGAGTAATTTCACAAATTAGATCGGTTTTCTCAATTGAATTACCTCTGCGTACTTTATTCGAGCATTCTACTATTAAAGATTTAGCTCAAATAGTTGATCGCCATCAAAAAAGTAGTACCAAAAAACCAGTCGAACTAGAATTAGTTTCGAGAGAATCAGAATTACCCCTATCTTTCGCCCAACAAAGACAATGGTTTTTACATCAACTTGAGCCAGATAACCCTGCTTATAATATTTCCACAGCCGTTAAGATTACAGGGAAGTTAGATACTGAAAAATTACAACAGTGTTTAAATATTTTAGTTCAGCGTCAGGAAATCCTCCAGACTACTTTTTTGACTGTGGAAGGAAAACCTCAACTAAAGATTAATCCCGATACTGCGATCGCTTTAGATATAGTCGATCTGACTACTCTGTCTGAGACAGAAAAGCAATTACAGATTCAACAGCTACAGCAAGAAGATAGCCAAACACCCTTTGTTTTAGAGCAATCGCCTTTAATGCGAGTCAAGTTGCTAATCACAGCAGCAAACGAACAAATCTTGCTATTGAGCGTACATCATATCATTGCCGATGGTTGGTCGATGGGGGTATTGGTTAAGGAGATTGTTGGATTATATAGAAGTCAATTGATAGAGACAAGGCATGCCTCTCTTGGTCAGCGTTCCCTTGCGCCTGTCCTAAAGGATACCGCTTCGCATAACGGCGACGCGGGGTCT
>CAKZYI010000640.1 GCA_937884735.1 uncultured Pleurocapsa sp. | reverse complement strand
GGCGACTTGCTAATTTATGAAATGACAGGACAAGACTTAATCGTCCAAGCGACTTCTTATTTAGCCTGTAGTTCGGCAGTCGATCTTGATGTCGGTTTTCAAGGTTTTAAATCTTTATTTTCAGGAGAGTCAATCTTTTGGCTAACTGTTTCTGGTGAAGGCATAGTTTTGCTCACCTCTTTTGGCGGAATTTATGAAGTCCCTGTAGACGGTGAATACATTGTTGACACAGGTCATATAGTGGCGTTTGAAAGAAGTCTTGATTTCAGTATTGCCAAGGCTAATTCTAGTTTGATTGGTTCTTTTTTGGGTGGAGAAGGATTTGTGTGTCGTTTTAAAGGCAAAGGAAAACTTTACTGTCAAACCCATAATCCTGGAGCTTTTGGGGCTACTGTTGGTTCTCAACTTCCACCTAGATAGATGTTGTAAATAATCAACTAGTTATGGCGAGTTTAGCTATTGGTTTACAAGTAATGAGTAATGAGTAATGAATAGTAAAATTTCTTATCGAATAGAACATAACCCTGCTTATGCTTCTTTAATTTTGGATGTGCCAGCTAATGAAACTGTAATGGTAGAAGCTAGTGCAATGGCGGCTATGGATGCCAACCTTCAAATGAAATCAAAAATGAAGGGCGGGTTGATGAAGGGTATTGGCAGGATGTTAGGGGGTGAATCGTTATTTATTAATGAATTTACCGCCCAAGGTACATCAGGAGAACTATATATTTCTCCTGGTGTACCTGGAGATGTCCAACACTATCATGTATCAAAAGAAATTAGTCTGATGGTTCAATCTTCAGGATTTGTCGCCTGTAGTCCAGAAGTCGAAATAGATACTAAGTTTCAAGGATTTAAAGGGTTTTTTAGTGGAGAGTCTTTGTTTTTGATCAAGGCTACAGGCAATGGTGACTTTTGGTTTAGTTCCTATGGTGCAATTGTAGAAATACCCGTTGATGGAGACTATGTCGTAGATACTGGCTATATTGTCGCTTTTGAAGATACCCTAAAATACTCCGTTGAAAATATTGGGGGCTTATCTTTTAAAAGTTTAAGAACAGGGATTTTTGGTGGTGAAGGTTTGGTATGTCGTTTTTCTGGACAAGGACGCTTGTGGATTCAATCCCACAATATTGTTCCTTTGATTAACTTTCTCAACCCGTTTCGTCCGACAAAAAGTAATTAAAATAGTTTACGTTATATTTTAAACTTTTCTCATTCTTCATTCTTTATTCCTTAAAAATATGTCCTACCATTCTCCTCGAAATTCTAAAAATGAATCAGAGAGCAAAGCCCAAATCATCATCATTATTGGGATTTTTTTGGGTATGGGCATTTTAATTTTCTTTTTATTTAACTTGTTAATTAATACTTTAATCGTCTTTATTCCAATCAGTGTAGAACAAAAACTGGGTGCAGTAATTTCCCCTGTATATGAAAATATAGCTGTAGATTCTCCCCAACAAAAAACATTAAATCAGCTTTTAAATCGTCTAGAAACTAATTTGCCAAACAAGCAAAAAAATAATCAATATCAAGTTTTATACATACCTGAAGATACGGTAAATGCTTTAGCTATTCCTGGCAATAAAATAATTATTTATCAAGGACTACTGAAAAACGTTGACTCGGAAAACGAATTAATGATGGTGTTGGGACACGAGTTAGGACATTTTGCCAATCGAGATCATTTAAGAAGCTTGGGGAATGTTCTCGTGTTGAAAATGACCATTTCTTATCTCTTAGGGGATGCCAGCATTCTTAAATCGATAATTGCTACAAGCGTCAATGCAATTAGTAAGGCTCAATATTCTCAGAAACAAGAATAACTAGCTGATCGCTTTGGACTGATTCTTTTGGATATTTCTTATAATCAAGTGGCTGGAGCAACTGACTTTTTTGCTAAATTAAGCACAAAACAAAAAAGCAATATTGATTTTCTCTCTTCTCATCCTGCCCCTGCTAAAAGAGTTAAAGAAATTAACAAAATAATTAAAGAAAATAAATATAGTTTTGGTTCTACAACACCTCTACCTGAAGTTTTACAACTGAATTAAACTAAATTTTAAAGATAAATGCGATCGCAATATAAACTATGACAGCTTTTTGTTTAAAAATAGCTTTTATTTTTAGTTTATTTTATTTTTTAATTTAATTATTTAATTTTAAAATAATCAGATCTTAACCTTGTTAACACTTGTTTTTTGATAAAATGCTTTGAAATAATCTGGTTTTGTTAGCAAACCACATAACAACAAAAGTAATAGTTTTATGGTTTTTATCTAATATTTTGTAAGACTTTAATATAAATAGTAAATGTCACTTCAAACAGACACTCCAATTCAATCCAAACCAAAACTAACAGAATTAGCTACAGTATTCTTTCGCTTGGGAGCGATTGCTTTTGGGGGACCCGCAGCACATATTGCCATGATGGATGATGAGGTTGTGGAACGACGAAAATGGATGACTAGAGATAATTTACTAGACTTGATTGGAGTAACAAATCTACTTCCTGGCCCAAACTCAACTGAATTGGCAATTCATATTGGCTACGAACAAAGAGGTTGGCGAGGCTTATTTGTTGCGGGAAGTTGCTTTATTTTACCTGCGATGTCAATTGTCTGGTTGCTGGCAGTGCTTTATGTACGTTGGCAGACTCTGCCTCAATTGTCATGGTTGATGTA
Source organism: uncultured Pleurocapsa sp. (assembly GCA_937884735.1). Lineage (GTDB taxonomy): Bacteria > Cyanobacteriota > Cyanobacteriia > Cyanobacteriales > Xenococcaceae > Waterburya. Next base: position 292 of record CAKZYI010000640.1, on the reverse strand, counting down.
TGGAATCAAACCCATTGTGATGGCAATCATCGTTAAGGCTCTTGTGAAACTAGGCAAAAAGGCAATTAAGAATACTTATACGATCATTGCGGGAATAATAGCGATCGCAGGTTATTTTGCGGGATTTAATGAGGTTTTGCTCTTAGTATTACTAGGAATTGCCGTAATGTTGATTGAAAACTGGCATAGAGATCGAACAACCCATGGCGAATTTTTTTTCCCAATTTCAGGCATGATGGCACAAATAGGCAATACCACAACAGCTATCATCTACGTTAACTGGGAAAGCATG
>CAKZYI010000639.1 GCA_937884735.1 uncultured Pleurocapsa sp. | reverse complement strand
GAGATTTACCCGCGATAAAACTGTATTTGCTAATTAACGAACCTACCAAATAACTTTCACCACTTTCCCCTAAACCCGTTTTCTCTCTTACAATGCGATCAATCCGTTCGAGATCTAAATCTACCAAAATCATTCCCGAACGATCTGCTAATGGTTTCGCCAAAGTAATTGCAGGTTTCCTGTCTATTGGCGAGAGATAAAAAATTGGCGCAAAATTTGACCCTGCTTCCACTTCTTCCACATAGGTAATATTTGCTAGAATTTCATATTCTCCTTCTCTTTGTTTGTTGGTAGAAAGAACGATCTTATTACTGCGATCTAAAATAAATATTTCTCGCTGACTAGGCTTGATACGGTAGATTTCGCTGAGATACTTATTTAATACTTGATAGGCTGCTTTCTTAGCTTCTTCATCCTCAGAATTAAGTAGAATCTCTAAATTACGCTGTACGTCAGGCATTTGCGTCCCATGTAAAAAATCTCGCTGCCGATCTTCAAACCACCGCGCAATCTCTTGTTCTTTTAAAGTTGCAGCCACCTTCAGGCGATCGAATGCTGCTTGTTTTAATGCTCCCCGCGCTCGAAAATATGCCACCCCACCCACAATGCTTACCGTAATTAACGCCAACAGTAGAAAGTAGTTGGCTATCTTGGTAGTCAAGGATAGCTGCGGTAATTTCATCAATAATTGATGTTGAGAGACTTTAGACTATCTGAATTATATAGTCGTTCCAATTAATTTATCTACAATCTATGTTATTCTTTCGCCTTGGAATACCCCTACCCAAGAGGGAATAGGCTTTTGTTTAAGTAATGAGTAATAAGTAATGAGTAATAAGTAATGAGTAACAAAGGCGATTCGGTTCGCCGCATGTAGTAATAAGTAATGAGTAATAAATATAACTGCGATCTTTTACTCTTTGTGTTGGGGATCGCTATAAGACTTTACCAGAATCTATATATTAGCAAGGAAGCCTGCGGACGTTCCGTCCGCTAAGGCAAGTCTTGCTTTAGTGCTATCAAATCACTTGTCAATGAGTATAAGATCCTAGTCAATAAAGATGAAGCAAATTTCTTTAATTGAGCTTTTAATTATAATTGTGAGATCTTTAAAAGTATTGATAAGTCTAGCTTGAACGAGAAAATGCAAGTTGTAAATCCGAAATTTTGCATCATTCACCAAATTATCATGGGATTTTAGTAGAATAATACATCAAGTCATAGAACGAAGTAAATCTGTAAAACCATTCTCAATAAGGCTTCTTAATATTTTGTAACTTAGTAATTATTAATATTTTTTAATGTTTTGGTATTTTTGCTGCTAATTCGATAATCTCATCATATTCAAAGCGATCTAGCATCTGGGTTAACGAGATCGCTAAATTCTTTTTACCTTCAGGTATTTGATTGATTAATTGTAGAATTAACTCGCTGTCGATTGCGATCGCTGCTTGGGCTAATTGTTCTCGCCACTGACTTGGCATGATTGATAAATCAACGTAATTGTAATTTATTCTAGTAATAGTTTGTGGGTTTGTATCGCTTTGAGATAGGGAGATTGCAACTTTATCATTTGTTGCTAAATTGTCTTTGGCAACAATATTAACGGGAATTTGGAACTTAAATAATGAACCTTGTCCGAGTTTGCTGCTGACGTTAATTTCTCCGCCCAATAAACGAACAAATTGTTGTGAAATAGATAATCCCAAACCCGTACCTTCTTGAGTCGATCGCTTTACTTGAGTAAAGGGGATAAAAATTGATTCTAATTGAGATGGCAAAATACCGTGTCCAGTATCAACAATAGCAAAAGCTATAGTAAGGCTATCTCTTGAAGAGATTAGTTTTAGGTTGAGGGTAACGCTGCCTTTTTCCGTATATTTAATCGCATTTTCAATTAAATTGATCAGAATTTGGTTAAGCTTAACAGGATCGGTTTTAATATATTGGGGGATGTTGTTAGGTACATTAAATTGTAGAGTTATGTTTTTCTCCAATGCCCTAAGTTGAAACATTTTCAATAAATTATTTAATAATAAATGCAGGTCGAAGGCTTTAAGATCTAACGATAGAGATCCTGCTTCTACTTTAGACATTTCTAATACATCGTTAATTAGAGTCAACAAATGTTCTCCACTGCTTTTGACGGTAAGTAAATTCTCTCTTTGTTGTGGCTGAACGGAAGTATCTTGTAAGGCTACTTGAGTAAAACCAAGAATGACGTGGAGGGGCGTGCGGAATTCGTGGCTCATACTAGCCAAAAACTGGCTTTTGGCATGATTAGCAGCATCGGCAGCTTCTTTGGCTGCAATCAATGCTGTTGTTCTTTGCTCGACTCGTTTTTCTAAGGTTGTGTTGGCATGTTCTAGCTCTCGAAAGGCTGTTTTTAATTGAGTTGCCATTTCATTAAACGAGTCTGCTAAAGATTGTAGTTCTTTGATACTCTTGGCTTTAACAATAGGATAAAAATAAGTGCTGGTATTTTTTGCCCTGGCACTTTTAGCGATAAAGTTGGTCATCTGACTTAGATGAGTCAAAGGTTGGGCAATTTTACGAGAAGTATATATTCCCAGACAAGTTGCGATCGCGCCAGCTAGCAAACATAAGCAGATTGTATTGAAGTTATTGGCATTTATTTCCGCCATAAAATCCGCTTCGGGCAAAACCACCACAATTAGCCAATCTAAACCTAGTTTGTCTTGATAGGGTAATATTTGAACCAATTGCTTGGCTTTGTCTAGCTTGAATTCAAATTGTTGGGGGCGATTTATTTTATCGAGACGATCTAAAGAATCGGCAATATTTGCGGTAGTTGCTTTGATTAAATTTTCTTGGCTGTCGATCGCCTTTAATCGTTGTTCTTGGTTATTTTGTGAATCGATTGTAAAAGGCTTTTCTGGGGAAGAAGTTGCTATTAGATAGCCGCTGCGTTCTAAAATAAATACCTGTCCATTTTCACTAATCTCGATCTTTTCTAAAAAGCGATCGATACCATCCAAAACTAAATCTACTCCTACAACACCTTGGGTTTCCCTTCGACTATCTTGTAATAAACCTGCTGCGGTGATGCCTAATTCTCCTCCTGTAAATGTATAGACTTCACTCCAGTTATTGCGCTGAGTTTTTAAAGTGTTGATATACCAAGGGCGAGACTGGGGAAAATATTTGTCCTCAGTAATTAATTCTTGCTTTTCTCCGCGATCGTCTAAGATATACGTTTTGCGCTGGGGTATTGTTATTACTTCTTTGCTATAAAACTTATTTTTTTCTCTTTTACTATAAATAAACTTTCCAGCATTATCTGCTAAATAAATTGCTCTTACTGAATCAAATAAATTTATAGTTAACCAAAAATCTTGAGCAATTGTTTTAAAATCGTTAACTTTTAGTTGTCCTGTTTTAATACTGTTTTGCTTTAATCTAACAATCAAATGGGGTGTATTTAAATATTCTTCCAAGTGTTGCTCGACTCTTTCTGTTACCTCATTTCGAAGTTGAATGGTAATTTTATTAACCGATCTTTCTCCATTACGCCAAGAAAAATAACCTACCAAACTTACAGTGACAAATATCTGTAATAGTAAAGGCAGAGTAATTGTATTTTGCAATGATAAATTGCGATAAGAGTTTAATATTTTATGCAAGAGTCGGAGAAACATTTAATATCGAGCATTGAGTATTGAATATCGAATATATTAAATAGTTGCTAATCATCCATTGATTTTTAATCTTTCCAATTGCACAGCGATCTTGGGCATTAATAGAAACTCGCTATAGTCGGCAAGAGCATCAATGCCAATTAAGTTGAATACCGCTTCTATGAGCAACCAATAGCAGATTTTCATAATTAAACTTTGCCAATTAATGTCGGTCATTATTTCCTCCTGGCAACATAGAAACTCATTTTTTCAGCCAAAGCGATGTGAATACTGTTACAACGATTCGAGATATTGAGTATGGCGATCGCATTGCCATTGTCGACAAATTGATTATTGCGATCGCTAGCCCTAATTCTTTAAGAAACAAATATAGCGATTCTCACATACACGAGGTACAGTCTGATGCTCTAGTTTTGGCTAATGGTTAATGGCTAATTAAGATGTACCTCACAGATCCAAGAATTGCTATGTTCTAAAAGCTGTAATTAAAAATATTTATAGAAAGCAATCGGGAAAAAATAGAGAGGAAAATAACATACAACGGGTTAATCACTGATTGCTGGCTGATAATAATTCTTCATTAGTCCCATCTCAATTCTTTAGAGAGAGATTTTATAGAAATGCAGAATTTAAATTCCACAAAACCTTAATAATTTTCTCTATTTATTCTCGATCGCTTTTTAGATTGTTTTATAACATCAACCAAAAAGTAAGAAAAAGAACTTTGACAATCTAATAATTATTCTTGAAAAATAACGTAATGAAAACTGAAAATTTACTAGCCAAATACGCTATAGGAAAACGTAACTTTCAGGGAATTAAATTTTGCAATCGCTATTTGAGATGGGAAAATTTACGGGCGATCGATTTAAGCCACGCAAACTTATGTCTATCAATTCTTGAAGGAGTCGATCTTACCGCAGCTTATTTAGTTGAAACTAATTTTTCTCGTGCCGACCTTACCGCAGCTAATTTGTATCATGCAAACCTTTGTGGTGCGGATTTGAGAGTGGCAGATTTGAGGGGTGCGAGTTTAGCTCATGCCAATTTATACGGTGCAAATTTATCCTGTGCTAGCCTTACAGGTGCAAATCTTAGCGGTGCAATTATGCCCGATGGAACGGTAATTCCCGAAGGTATTATCTTACGCAAAAGACAGGCATTTGAATTAGTTAATTATTTTGACTAAATATAGGCAGAAATTGCGATCGCACTGTTGGTTTATTAGCGTGGAATAACAAGTTAGCCGATGTTCCTAAAGTAAACGAGCCTGCTAAAAATATATTCGATCCCTACAATGTCAACGAGTGGGAGGAATAATGCAACAATGGACAATGGAGATTTAACAGACATATTTCCCTAGTTTTTCCCGATCGCTTTTTATTCTAAAGACCATCTATGCTAACTGAATATTGGGTATGAGTAGATGGAGAAAACAGTATATTAGAGGTTTTAAGTGGTCGTATTGGATGCTGGCTAGTATAGCGATTATTATCTTAATCTTTACTGGTTGCTTGAATCGAGACAATGTAGATTTTGAATTAACTAAAACTCCCACACCAGTAGAACAACTTAATATCTGGTGGGAACAGGGTTTAAATCTAGATGAAGATGAAGCAATTCAACGTATCGTTGATGATTGGCAGCAGCAAACGGGTAACAAAGTTGATTTATCTTTCTATTCCAACAGCAGCCTAACTGATAAAGCAGAAAGGGCAGCAAGGGCTGGCAATCCTCCTGATATTCTAATGACTCCTAAAGCCTCAGATATTTTGTATCCCCGCTTGGCATGGGAAGGAAAATTAATAGATGTCGATGATGTTATCAAGCCTATTAGGGATCTCTATTCGGAAAATATTCTCAGAGAGATTACCTATTACAATGCCCAAAATAAACACAGTAGTTATTATGGCGTGCCCATTTGTCAAACTACGATGGGAATTTACTACTGGAAGAGTCTGCTTGCTTCGATGGAGTTGACTCCTCAAGATATTCCCCAAGATTGGGATGAATTTTGGCAATTTTGGCAACAGGCACAAACTAAGTTAAAACAACAAGGCAAAAATATATACGGTTTGGGATTAACTCTTTCGGGTGACGCAAGTACTGACGATACTCATCAATTGTTCGAGCAAATTCTAGAAGCCTACAATCTTAGTTTGTTAGATAAAGAAGGAAACCTCCAGCTAAATTCCCAAGTGCGTCAAGGCATTCGCGATCGCCTTGCTTGGTATGCCGATCTTTACAATCGGGATTTTATCCCTGCTGATGCGGTTAAATGGTCGAATATCGATAATAATCGCACCCTGCTCAATCAATCAGTTTTAATGACTCCCAATCGCAGTTTGTCTATTCCTACCACTGTGCGCCAAGATCAAGACACATATCAAAATCGACTGGGAATAGTTGAATTTCCCCGTAAACCTAACGGCGCGCCCATGCGCTATTTTATCTCTATTTCCCAAGCAGTTATTTTCCAAGATTCTCCCCACCAATCTCTAGCTAAAGAATTCCTGCGCTATTTTATTCAGCCCAAAATTAGCGTGCAGTACCTCAAGGCAACGGGAAGTAGAAACCAACCTGTACAAAATTCCGTTTGGTCAGATCCTTATTGGCAGAATACGGAAGATCCCTACATTACTACGATCGCTAAAATTCTCACTGGAAAACATACCCGTCTATCCTATATTGTCGATAATCCCGCCTATAGTCAGGTACTAGCGGAAAATGTTTGGGGTAAAGCTCTAACAAAAGTTACCATCGAAGGAATAAGCCCAGAAAAAGCAGCCGATGAAGCCATAGCTAAAATAAAAACTATCTTTGTCCAATGGCACGATTCAGCAACAATTCCCAAATAAATATCTCAAATAAATAATTGATAAATCTCTACTTATTTTCTTTATTGGACTTTGAGCAAATTATTAACAACTCGTTATTAATAATTTTGCTCATATTAAAATGCGATCGCTTTGCTACGTTATATTCAAAAAATAGATTAGTCTACACTGTGGCGAAATGATTTCCGAACGCAAACATCCTCCCAAAGCAGATATCCTGGCTATTGATGACACCCCAGAAAACTTGGCATTGCTGTCTCAGATGCTTACAGAAAAGGGGTACAAGGTACGCAGTGTCACAAAAGGTTCGACAGCGATTAGAGGGGCAAAAGCAGCACCGCCAGATCTAATTCTGTTGGATGTCAAGATGCCCGAAATGAATGGCTACGAAGTTTGTCGGCAGCTAAAGATGGACGATCTCACCAAAGATATTCCGATAATATTTATTAGTGCTTTAGGGGACGTGTTTGATAAAGTCAAGGCATTTCAAGTAGGAGGCATAGACTATATCACCAAACCGTTTCAGGTAGAGGAAGTACTAGCTAGGTTAGATACCCACTTGACCATTCGCAATCTGCAAATCAAATTGGAAGCCCAAAACACTCAATTACAGCAGGAAATCGCTCAAAAAACCGCAGCCGAAGATAAGTTTTCTAAAGCTTTTCGTGCCTGTCCCAATCCAATTGTTATTGCCACCTGCGATCAAGGACAAATATTGGAGGTAAATGATAGCTTTCTGCAAATGAGCGGTTACGACACGGTAGAAGTGACTAATCATAATCTCGATCGCCTTTATTCTCCTTCCGCTTTAGAAATCTACCAACAGGCATTAGCCAAAACTCAACAGCAAGGTTACGTTCGCAACCTAGAATTCGATTTCTCTACCAAATCCAATCGAGTTAAAACCGTCTTGCTTTCAATGGAAATTATCGAACTAGGAGGAATAAAATGCACCCTGCAGATATTAAACGACATTACCGAACGCAAGCGTCTAGAAAACGAATTTATTTCCTTAGTTAGCCACGAATTACGCACACCAATGACATCTACTATTGGTGCGTTAGATTTGCTCAATTCAGGTCAACTGGGAACTTTAAGCGATCGTGGTAAACAAATTCTTCAAGTAGCGATTCGCAATAGCGAACGTTTGATCCGCTTGGTTAATGATATCCTCGATCTCGAACGAATGAAGTCGGGCAAAATCGCGATCGAACCCGTTCGGTGCAATCTTAAACCTCTATTGGTTCAAGCAACCGAAACCATGCAGGCGATGGCAACCAAAGCAGGAGTAAATTTAATCTTAGAACCCTGCGATGCCATTACCCATGTGGTTTTGTATTTAGATAGCGATCGCATTTTACAAACTCTCACCAATCTTCTCAGTAACGGTATCAAATTTACCGAACCAGGGGGAATAGTCAAATTAACTGCTCACATACAAGACAATTATTGCCGCATCATCATTCGAGACACAGGTAGAGGTATTCCTAGCGATAAACTAGAATTTATTTTTGAACGCTTTCAACAGGTAGACGCATCCGACTCCCGCAGCAAAGGTGGAACTGGTTTAGGATTGGCTATTTGCCGTCACATAATCCAAAGGCACAAAGGCAAAATCTGGCTAGAAAGCGAGTTAGGTAAAGGCAGCTCGTTTTATATTGAATTACCGCTGTCAATTTAAACAGAAACAGTATCTATCAGCCGCTTGTCAAAAACAAATGACAAATGTTCCCTATTTTTTCTCGATCGCAGTTTAGATTAAGTCCAACTACTAACTATCCAATATTAATTACTTATTGACAAAGCTATGAGCAAAAACATTCTGATTATTGACGATGAAGAAGATGTTAAGGCAATTGCTCAGATGGGTTTAGAGATGGCAGCAGGTTGGCATGTCATCACTGCC
>CAKZYI010000638.1 GCA_937884735.1 uncultured Pleurocapsa sp. | reverse complement strand
AATTTGGGCCATCCCCAACCTTCAATAGTTGACATTCACTACCCATATTAGCCAGCTTCCTAGCCTTGAGTTAAGCTTCAATATTTTTTTCTGTGGCAATACGTCCCTGATAGACAAACAGCTTTTTGGTTTGTAGCTGATATTTAACATTAGAATAGCCAGGAGAATATTTTTGTTCGTCTACGCCATTGGGAATAATCACAACGCGATCGCTTCCTACACCTAATTTTATTAATAAATCTCGTTGAATTTCGCTAAATACAATTGTTTTGTCATAGCGCGCTAAAAAAGGAGCATATAGCTGATAAGTCAGATATTGGGTACTAGACTTCAAATTACGGAGTTTGCTGTCGAAAGGTGGGTGAAAAGTGGCTACTAGAGGAATGTTTAACTCTTCACAGATGTCTGGCAGTAAAAAATCCAGGGGAGAAAGAGTCAAAGAAGCATGAACCAAATCGGGCTTTAGTTTGCGGAGCGATCGCAATAATACCTTACTAGATTTTAGGGTAGGAATAGTGTATATCTGAGATTTATAAATAAAAGGAAGGGGAATTTCCTTGCAATTTGACCATTTGTGGTGTTGTTTGACTTATTCTTCGTGATGCTCGAAACTTCCCTGTGGTTGGGAGAAATGCAGAAAGCTTATCCGATAGTCTCTGTCTAACAGCGCGTTAGTAATCTCACGACCATAGGTTACATTGCCACAAAAAGGTGATTTTTTTCCCAGCCAGGCGATATGCATTCAAATGCTCTTTGTTCTAGGCAACTACAACAGATAATTAAAGATTTAATTAGTAATATCAGTTAATGACTACTATTTATCAGCTTTAGTTAATTTACCAGATTGCGGGAAAATCAGTGATCGGTTATTAAAATTGCTAATGGCTAATAGCTAGTTGCTAACTTCTTCTCTTTGAAGCATATACCAGGTTAGAATTCCACCAGAGAAAGCGATCGCAGCTAAACCAACCATAACTAACGGCAAACCAAAGCGCGTTTCAGCTTCTGCTGCTAAAACTAGGGGTAAAGATAGGGCAATATTTACCGCATTATTTTGTAATCCAAATACTTTTCCCCGCATAGCCACAGGGGTTTTAGATTGAATAGTGGTTTGCATCGGTACACCAATTAAAGCAGCAAACGCACCTAATAATGCTGTCATAGCTAAGGCTAACCAGAGGTTTTGAGTAGAGAAAGAAAGTCCAATCAAAGATGCCGTAACTCCCACAGAACCAATTAAGCTTAGACGAGCGCGACTAACATTTTGCCCTTTGCTGCCCAAAACAGCTGCACATGCTCCCATTCCTACCCCTGCTGATGCTAATAAAAAACCAAACTGTTCGGCATCTATTTGGGGTATTTGATCTGCCAAACTTACGGCTAGTACAGCTAAAGCTGCAAAAATCGAAAACAAGATTACGAGTTGAATCAAAGCATTCCGCACTCGCTGATTTTGTCCTAGATACTTATTTCCATCCTTAATATCTTGCCA
>CAKZYI010000637.1 GCA_937884735.1 uncultured Pleurocapsa sp. | reverse complement strand
GCTCAAAATTATCATCGACAGTTGGTACCAGTTGAAAATCAGGGCGACGGGCGAGAAATTTGAGAGAAGAAGAGTAACGAATATCTCCTTTAGTTTCTTCAAAATAACTGAATTTCAAAACTAAGTCAGAAGATAAACTCAAATAGTCTCTTTAAAAATTTTTAGGACACAAACGAATTAAAACTAAATTAAAACCAATTAGTATTGCTGGCGATTTTCAGTATTACTGCGCCATAGTTTAGGAGACGTACCGTGCAACTGCTTAAACTGACGAATAAAGTAGCTCGTGTCAGTATAGCCTGTATCCCTCGCAATTTGCGCGATCGCTTTTTCCGTATTTAGTAATAGTTGACGAGCTTTTTCCATCCGTCGTTCGATAATCCACTGCTTGACAGTACGTCCAGTTTTTTGCCGTACTAAGTTGGTTAAATAGGCAGGAGAATAGCCGAGATTTGCAGCAACTTCTTTTAGTTCTAGAGGTCGATAAAAATTGGCTTCGATGAATTCAAATACTTTGGTAGTTTTACTACATTTTAATAATTCTTTTTTAGCAAAAAAAGATTCACAACTAGAAGAGTTAGAGTGAGAAACATAACATTTTTGCAAGTCTTCCTTTCGCTTTAGTCTAGCTGTAATTGCAGTTAAAAATCGCTCGACATTACAGGGTTTGGTCAAATAATCTTCAGCACCCAAATCCATACCAAATCTTAGGTCTAGCATAGAAACTTTTGCTGTCAAAAATATGATAGGAATAGCTATAGTAGATAATTGCTGACGCAACATAGACAAAACACCATAGCCATCTAATTCGGGCATCATAATGTCACAAACAATTAGATCGGGATGATGTTCTTGAGCTAGTTTTATACCTGCTTTTCCATTATCTGCTTCAATCGCTTTAAATCCTTCAAATCTCAGACAGTTCAGCAAGACTTTTCTGGTTTGAGCTTCATCGTCTATAACTAAAATTGTTTGCATGTCCGACCGAAATCTGGGATTAAAAGGTAATTGATTACTTCTAATAAATACTCAAATGGTAGAACGGGCAGTAGCTAAAGATACAATAATTGCTACAAATAATCACTCACAATTAGTTAAAAGATTATGGAACAAGAATATAATCGAAAAACTGATGTTGAATTAGCTAATTTACGTCGCCAACATCAACTGATTCTAAATTCTGTAGGAGAAGGTATTTATGGTTTGGATACCCAGGGTAATACTACTTTTGTCAATCCTGCTGCTGCGTCGCTAATCGGTTGGGAGAGAGCGGATTTGATTGGCAAGTCAATGCACGCTATTTTGCATCATTCCAAACCCGATGGTACTGTTTATCCCCGTGAAGAATGTCATATTTATGCTGCTTTTAAAGAAGGCAGAATACGTCGAGTTGATAACGAAGTGTTTTGGCGCAAAGACGGTACTAGCTTTCCTGTAGAATATATTAGTACTCCGATACACGACGAAAAAGGCAATTTGGTAGGTTCGGTAGTTACCTTTCGCGACATTAGCCAACGTAAATTAAGCGAATCTATTCTGCAAAGAGCAAATGAAGAATTAGAGCAAAGAGTTGCAGAGCGTACCTCAGAATTAAGTAAAGCCAACAAACAATTACAACAGCTAAATGAAGTGCGTTCCCGCTTTGTTTCGATGGTATGCCATGAATTTCGCAATCCTCTCAATAATATTGCTTTCTCCGTATCTTCTTTAAAACGCTACAATCGCCAACTTTCTGCCATACAAAAAACTGAATATCTGTCTGACGTAGAAGTTAACATCGAGCGCATGACCCAAATGATCGATGAACTATTAGTAATTGGGGAAATAGAACCAAAGGGAATCTATATTAATCCCGATCAACTAAACAAGGTTGATTTTTGTCAAGAATTGATAACAGAATTCAAACAAACGAATCCAAATTGTCAGATTAAATTTATGAGTAGCCAAGCTTTTTTGAAAGCAGGAATCGATCGCCGTTTATTAAGATCGATTTTGACCAATATTTTGACTAATGCGGTTCGATATTCGACCAGCGATCGCGCCATAGAATTTAAGCTATCTGCTAATAATAACTGTGCTATTTTTACGATTCAAGATTGGGGAATTGGTATTCCAAAAAGCGATTTGGATACTATTTTTGAGCCTTTTCATCGCGGTAAGAATGTGAGTAATATTCCTGGTACAGGTTTGGGGTTGAATATTGTTAAGAGGTTTATCGATTTGCTAGACGGTGAAATAGAAATCGCTAGTAAAGTCAATCGAGGTACGAAGGTAAAAATCAAGATTTCTCTACAAAATAAATCTTGAAAAATCTACAAAAAATCCTATTTTTGCTAAAACTAATTCAATGTAAATTTAGCAACACAACTGGTAGCATGATGTAAAAGTTAGCTGTTGCTGGCAATAGAAAAGTAAATTGAGCTTTTAAACCAAGCGATTGCCTAACAATCAACTTTATTTTATTGCCTGTATAGTCTTACTTTTTTAATTTAATTGGTTGATTTTGTGCATATATTATATTAAATAAAAATATCGTAAAAATAGCTACAAAATTACAACAAAAAACAAGTTCTAATTACTGAAATAGCAAAATATTTATTACAGTTATGGTAATTTCCTCAAGTACAAACGCTACAGATAAGTGGGGTAATATAGACTCCCAACGAGGAAATCTGAGCGAGATAGATTTAATTTGTATGATGTGTGGTGGGGTACACATGACTGCCGATCACTGGAAATTTATGGCTGAAGATATGCCAAGAGATCCTGTTGATATGATTGGCGATTTGGCGAAAATGGGTGTTTATAAGCCCAACACTTTCAAAATGGCAGATGCCGTCAATACTGCCGACCTGCGGAAAACTCTGCTCTTGAAAGTCGCAGGAAAAGGCGATCCTAAACGAGAAAAGCTTGTTTTGGAACTGTGCAAACAGGCAGGAGGGATTGAGAATGCTTTTGCTGCTGCATTTGGTCCAAAAGCGGGAGAATTCTTTGGAGATGTGGTCTATGCCAGCGAATTTAGTCGTCGTCGCTTCCTAAAAAATTTAGCGGTAGGTGCAGCCTTAGTAACCCTTACTAACTGCGCCCCTAAACAGGCAGAAGAACCTGCTGGCGAGACGACCGAAGCTCCCGTTGGGGCAGATAATCTAGAGAAGACAGACTTGAGGATTGGCTTTATTCCGATTACCTGCGCCACGCCGATTATTATGTCCGAACCCTTGGGCTTTTATAAAAAATATGGCTTTAATGCTGAAGTGGTTAAAATGCCTAGCTGGGGCGCAGTTCGAGACTCGGCGATCGCAGGAGAGCTAGATGCCTATCACATGCTAGCACCGATGCCCATTGCTATGACCTTGGGCTTAGGTTCGGCTTCTTTTGGGGCAAAGCTTGCCAGTATCGAAAATATTAACGGACAGGCAATTACTGTTGCCAATAAATACAAGGGTAAAATTAATGGGCCTGCTGATTTTAAAGGCTTTAATAATGGCGTACCTATCCCTTATTCAAAGCACAATCTTCTCATACGCTACTACCTAGCTACAGGAGGATTAGATCCCGATAAAGATGTCAAGATTCGCGCCGTACCACCACCAGATAGTATTGCTCAACTTGTGGCGGGAGATATTGATGCTTATCTAATGCCTGACCCATTCAATCAGAGGGCAGTATATGAAGAGGCGGGCTTCATCCACAAACTAACAAAAGAACTCTGGGAGGGACATCCCTGTTGTGCTTTTGCGGCTAGCGATGAGTGGATTTCGGCTAATCCCAATACCTTTAGAAACCTAAATAAAGCGATTATTGAAGCTACGGGCTATGCCAGAGATCCTGTTAATCGTCCTGAAATTGCTAAGGCGATCTCGGAAAGAGCATTTCTCAATCAACCTGTAGAAGTTGTTGAAGCAGTGTTGACGGGTAACTTTGAAGATGGTCTGGGCAACACTCAATCCATACCAGATCGCATTGATTTCGATCCTTATCCTTGGCAAAGCTTTGCTAACTGGATCTCTTCTCAGCTAATGCGCTGGGATTTACAGGGAGATGGCAAGGTGGAAACAGCGATCGCAGCCGATAAATACGAAGAAATAGGCAAAGAAATCTTTATGACCGATTTGGCAAGAGAATTAGCCGAAGAAGTTGGGCAAACTCCTCCTTCCGAGATTTATCGTACCGAAACATTAGAATTTGATACCTTCGATCCTGCAAAACCCCAGGAATACATCGACGAACAAATCAAAAAATACGGCGTTTGAATTAAGTAATCAGTAATCAGTAATCAGTAATTATTCCATGACGGTAGTTCGAGAAAGTTTAATTGAAAATCGGAAAAAAGAAAAGTTACTCGATAACGAAAATATTCGGGCGTTGTTATTATTCCTGCTTTCATTAGGAATCTTCCTTTTGTTTTGGGAAATAGGGGCAAAGATGAAGCTGTTTGCCAAAGGAATGCCCACCGCAT
>CAKZYI010000636.1 GCA_937884735.1 uncultured Pleurocapsa sp. | reverse complement strand
GTAGATAGAAATAATTATGAGATTATAAATCCAAAATCTTGTTAACAATTATAGAATTCATGTGACTTTTGCATTTACAATAATTTACTGCGCCAAATTAAAATTGCTCCATAACGGGCCATAAGCTAAAAACCTTTGTATCTAGGCTTTTAACTCGCACATTGATGATTGTCGTTAAAGAAAACAAACGACGGAAATGTCATCAGTGAAGAATTAAACAAAGCTGATAAATTAGGTCAAGCTGACAGATAGAAAAATTAAGATTCAAGGGAATTAGACTACATTCATGACTATGGCAAAAGTTCTCGTCTCCGATCCTATAGATCAAGCTGGTATAGATATTATTTCTCAGGTGGCTGAGGTAGATGTGAAAACCAAACTACCTTTGGAGGAACTAATCAAAATAATTCCCGAATATGATGCTCTAATGCTACGTTCGGGTACTAAGGTGACAGCAGATGTTATTGAGGCTGGCACTAAACTCAAAATTATTGGACGTGCAGGAGTAGGAGTAGACAACATCGACGTAAAGGCAGCTACTCGTCATGGTATTGTCGTGGTCAACTCTCCAGAAGGTAACACTATTGCTGCTGCTGAACATGCTTTGGCAATGATGCTAGCATTATCTCGCCAAATTCCTGATGCGAACCAATCAGTTAAAAATGGTAAATGGGAACGGAAAAAGTTTGTTGGAAATGAAGTTTATAAAAAAACTTTGGGTGTTGTTGGTTTGGGAAAAATTGGCGCACATGTAGCGAAAGTAGCAAGAGCAATGGACATGAAATTGCTGGCTTACGACCCATTTGTTTCCGCTGAAAGAGCAGAAAGACTAGGTTGTAGTTTAGTAGATTTAGATCTTTTATTTAAAGAATCTGACTATATCACGCTACATATTCCTAAAACTCCTGAAACAGCTAATTTAATTGATGCAAATGCTTTGGCTAAGATGAAGCCTAACGTCAGAATTATTAACTGCGCTCGCGGAGGTATTATTGATGAAGCAGCGATCGCTCAGGCACTAAAAGCAGATAAAATTGGTGGGGCTGCTTTAGATGTATACGATAGTGAACCTTTGGGAGAATCACCTTTAACAGAAGTTGGTTCTAATTTAGTGTTAACGCCCCATTTAGGCGCATCTACGGCGGAAGCTCAAGTAAATGTGGCAATTGACGTTGCCGAGCAAATTAGAGATGTTTTGTTGGGGCTGCCTGCTCGTTCTGCGGTCAACATTCCAGGCTTGAATCCAGATGTGATGGAAAAACACCGTCCCTATCTTAGACAGGCAGAAACTTTAGGAACTATGGCTGGTCTATTGGCTGGAGTAAGAATTGATGAACTTAATATCCGCTTACAGGGAGAACTAGCCAACAATGATAGTCAGCCAATAATCGTGGCTGCTCTTAAGGGTTTGCTATCAGAAGCTCTAAGAGAAAGAGTAAACTACGTCAATGCAGCAATTGAAGCTCAAGAAAGAGGCATTCGAGTAATTGAAACTAAGGATAGTTCAACCCGCGACTATTCTGGAGGTTCCTTACACATAGAAGCGCAAGGAGCTAATGGGAAACACTCTGTTACAGGAGCATTACTTAGTGAGGGCGAAATTAGAATTACTAATTTGGATGAATTTCCCATCAATGTTCCACCCAACAACCATATGTTGTTTACTTTGCATAGAGATATGCCAGGGATTATTGGTAAAATTGGCTCTTTGTTGGGTAGCTACAATGTCAATATTGCCAGTATGCAGGTGGGACGAAAGATTGTTAGAGGTGAAGCTGTAATGGTTCTAAGTCTTGACGATCCTTTACCTGAAGGAATTTTACAAGAGATTACCAAAGTAGATGGTATCAGAGATGCCTACACGGTTAAACTATCAATTTTAATCAATCTACAATTTCTACTAAGTTTTGAAAATTAAGTAAACAATGGAGTTGGCGATTAAGTTCTCCAACTCCATTGTTTTAAATTGAAATGTTAAATTGACATTTACTTTAGATAAATTCAAGACAATTGATGGGAAACGTAAATTATTTATCAATATTGGGAAAACTATATACAGAACCATATAAAAAAGTGGATGAAGCTAAAGTCTTGGCATAAAGTAGTGGAAAGTCAGAGATTATAAAATAAGATTAACGATTAATCGGACTGAGTAAAAATAGTTTTAAAACCACTATGGTTCAACTTAGAGAATCCCTATATAATTCATAACTCAAGAAAATTCATGTCTAATCGTTGGTGGGAAATCGTCGTAAAATGCGAGCCAATTCTAGAAGAGTCAGTTTTTTGGCGACTCGAAAAGTTTGGTTGCTCAGGAACAGCTACCGAAATAGAAATTTTGGACGATGAAAAAAGTATTGAATTGGAATCTAGTATTAATGAACAGATTCTAATTCGGACTTATATTCCTGAAATCAACACTCAGTTATTAGATTTGGCGGCTTTGTCTGTATGGCTAGAGCAAGATGCCAAATTGTTGGAAGTATCAGTACCAGAAGCCAAATGGCATCTCATCGATGAAGAAGATTGGGCAACTAATTGGAAACAGCACTGGAAACCTGCGGAAATTGGCGATCGCTTTTTGATTTATCCTGCTTGGGAAGAGCTTCCCGAACAGTCAGACAAACTTATATTAAGGCTCGATCCTGGGGCAGCTTTTGGTACGGGAACTCATCCTACTACCCAATTGTGTTTGGAATCTTTGGAAATGCGCTTGTATAAAGATCCTCAAAACCAAACCATTGCCGATCTTGGTGCTGGTTCGGGAATTTTGTCTTTGGGTTCGATTTTATTGGGAGCAAAAAAAGTTTATGCTGTAGATACTGATGCTTTGGCAACCAAAACTTGTCGTAGCAATTGGCAGTTGAATAATGTCAATCGAGATAGTTTGATTGTCTCTGATGGTAGCATCGAAAAACTGATTGAAACTGGTGAAACTTTTGATGGTATTGTCTGCAATATTCTTGCCGATATTATTGTTGACCTTTTTCCCAAGTTTAATCAAATCACTCATGAGAAAAGCTGGGCTATTCTCAGTGGAATTTTGTTAACTCAAGCGGATCAAATTGCTGATGTTGTAGAGCAGCAAGGATGGACAGTTGCCGCATTATGGAAGAGAAAGGATTGGTGTTGTTTTAATATTCGCCGTTCGGAATATTAATTGTTTTACTATTAAACATACAATAAACATAAACAGCCTCTCGTTAGTTGAAAGGCTGTAGTTAATTATCGATCTAGTTGGATAAATCTTTATCCTTCGTCAGAGCTAATGATTTTGGGTACGCGAAAAAACTCACCCTGCTGTTCGGGAGCAGCTTTTAATAACTCTTCTTTATGGGGAAAAGGAGTTAACTTGTCAGCACGAGTAATATTACTAGTTTCAATCGCTCTGGTGGTGGGAGCAACATCAGTTGTGTCCAGTTCACTTAGCTGATCGAAATAATCAAGAATACTATTTAGTTGAGTGGTAAATGCTTCTTCCTCTGCTTCGGTGATATTAAGGCGAGCCAGATTAGCGACTTTTTTGACTTCTTCGCGATCGATCATGTTTGATTACTAATTTGTTGATTGGGTAGTGTGGATAATACAAGACAATTTTGACAATTTTAAATTACCCGACATAGGATGTTAAAGCTTTTAAAAGAATACATCCATTTCTGAACGCCCTGTAATCTTCAGCCAATTTTGGGCTTCCATGTAGTTGTTAGGAGCAATTCTAATCGCTTGCTTCCAGTATTCAGCAGCCTTATCGTAATATGATTCTGCTTTTTCTACATCTCCTGCTTCTTTGGCTTTTTCCCCTTCATAATGATAAATAACGGCAATGTTATTTAATGCTTGAGGCATTCTAGGATTGAGTTCAATAGATTCTGTGTAGAGTTCAATTGCTTTGTCTATGTCCCCATTACTGGCATAGATTAAGCCCATGTTATAGAGAATATAACTGCGATCGTTGGGATCTTCTTCTAAAGTCAACGCTTCTTCATAATTTTCCAATGCTTCAGCATATTCTCCGTCACCCTGAGCAGACATGCCATCGCGATAGTAAGCAAAAGCTTCTTTGGCTTTCTTGTTAGTGGGCAGAGCTTTTAAAATAATATCTGCCATGACAGTAAAAGTTTTATCTACAAAGTTGTCGTTTCTTTGGGTGCGGGGCATAAGTAGTTCTCAAAATAAATTACGTATAGTTAATTTAGATATTAACGTCAAAATCTCTTCAAAAACTATAAGTTATGTCTAGTTTTGGCAGCTTTGACTACAGTTCAAAATTAAACATAACTTAAGAGCTTAAATGTTTTTGAGTTTTAAGGCTTAAATAGCAATCTCACAGCTTAAATCTCCTGATTTTTGGGAAAAACGCAGGTTTTCTTTGTAATCTACAGGACAATCAATTACAGATGGAACATCATCAGCCAAAGCTTTTTGTAAAGTAGGAATTAAGTCTGCCGCTGATTTTACACGATAGCCTTTTAATCCCATGCTTTCAGCAAATTTAACAAAGTCAGGATTGGTAAAATCGATGTATGTAGAATGTCCAAATTGATTAACCTGTTTCCATTCGATCAAGCCATAACCATTGTCGTTGAAAATTAGAGTCACAAAAGGAGTTTTTACCCGCAAGGCAGTTTCCAATTCCTGACAGTTCATCATAAAACCACCATCACCCGTAACGGCGACAACTTTGCGGTCTCTATGGACTAATTTAGCAGCCATTGCCCCTGGAATAGCTATCCCCATTGCGGCAAAGCCATTAGAAATTATGCAGGTATTGGGACAATCTGAATGATAGTGACGCGCCATCCACATTTTATGGGCTCCAACATCAGAAATGACAATATCTTCAGGAGACATGACCTGACGTAAATCATAAATAATTTTCTGAGGCTTAACAGGAAAGCCATCATCGTTAGCATATTGTTCGTAGTCTTCTTTGATCTGGCTCCGCAAACTGGCAGAAGAAGAAGCTTCTTTACCACTGCGATCGCAACGTTTTACAATATCATTTAGAGAATCAGATATATCACCAAAAACTTCTATGGCGGGAATATAACTGCTGTCTATTTCTGCTCTACTTTCATCAATATGAATGATTTTTTTATCTCCCGAAGGATTCCACTTTTTGGGAGAGTACTCAATCAAGTCATAACCAATTGCAATTACTAAATCTGCCTCATCAAAGGCACAGCTAATCAAATCTCGCTGTTGTAGCCCTACTGTCCATAGAGAGAGAGGATGGGTATAGGGAATTGCTCCCTTGCCCATAAAAGTATTAGCCACAGGAATGTTAAGCTGAGTAGCAAATTCTGTTAAAGCTTCGCTGGCATGACCGCGAATTACTCCGTTTCCTGCCAAAATTAGAGGGTTTTTTGACTTGGAAATATCAGCCGCAGCAGCATTAAGACTGCGAGTTGAAGCATAAGTTTTCTCGCGATTGTCTTTGCTTAGAGGTTTGCTATCTAAAGGCATGGCAGCAATATTTTCAGGTAAATCGATATGTACTGCACCTGGTTTTTCAGATTGAGCTACTTTGAATGCTCGGCGTACAACTTCAGTAGTATTGTCTGGGCGAACGATTTGAGCATTCCATTTGGTAATTGGAGCGAACAAAGCTACCAAGTCTAAATATTGATGGGATTCAATGTGCATCCGATCTGTACCTACTTGCCCTGTAATAGCTACTAGAGGCGCACCGTCAAGGTTAGCATCGGCTACCCCTGTCATAAGATTAGTTGCACCAGGACCAAGGGTAGATAGGCAGACCACCGCAAATACTGTCAAACCTCCATAAACATCTGACTTAAATGAAGCACCATGTACGTGACGAATTGTAATAAATTAAAGTGACATATTATTT
>CAKZYI010000635.1 GCA_937884735.1 uncultured Pleurocapsa sp. | reverse complement strand
ATATGGATATTGGTGGAATTATTTTTATGCTGATATTTGGTTCGCCTTTTATTTTGGCATTTATTTTCGGTTTATCTCAAAATTCTTCTAATCGATCTAGTTCGAGAAGTAGTGGCGGATTCGGTGGTGGTTCTGGTGGCGGCAGTGGCAGTGGCGGCGGTGGTAGCGGTGGCGGCTGCGGTGGTGGTGGCGGTGGCGGCGGTTAAGATATTCTCCGCGATCAAAATAACAGGGTATGAATATTAAAAATATTTATGTAAGTATCAACAATTTCTTGGAATTAGAATTGCAGGTTGTTAATACAGCATCAAAAATGCCATTAAAAAATTCAAAATTCACCAATAATCAAAAAGTTTCAAAATCTCAACTATCTGCTTCTTTTATACCAACCTCGGATTATTACTATTAATAAAAGTTTTTCAAAAACAATAGTATCAATACAACAAACTGGTATTTAATTAATCTAAATCATGAAGAATAAATTCATTAAATCTATCCATCAGTGGGGCTGTTTAACCACAATTATAGTTTTGCCATTAGCTAGCGTTTCTCTTATTCCTTTAACTACTCAAGATTCGGCAACTTTTACCGTACAAAAATTAGAGCGCGTAACAAATACTGATGGAAAAGGATCGAAGTATTTAGTCTTTACAGAAAACGAAACTTTTAAAAATACAGATGAACTAATTTTGTTCAAATTCAACTCATCTGATGTTCATGGAATGATGAAGGAAGGAGAAACTTATAAGGCTGAAGTAATAGGGACAAGAGTTCCTTTTTTAAGCTGGTATCGCAACATTATTTCTGTAGAAGAACTAGATCGCAAACATTGACAAATAACTTAAAAGCGATCGCAATCAAAAACCGTAATTAGTTAAGGTTCAACCTGCTAATAATTCTGACTTTGGCTACATTTTTTTACTTATTAAACAACCTTTGTACAAAACATTCAAATCTGAAGTCGCATATGAAAGTTGAAAACGTTTATCAAGACAATGAAGGTAATTGGCATATTGATTATGGCTGCACCCATCTAATAGGGTTAGCAATTAGAGTGCATTTCGGTCAGCTTTTGATTGGCGTAACTCTTTTTATACCTTTTTTCATACTTGCTACTTTGGTGGGGTTTACTTTTGGGAAGTCTTTGTCCGAAGAAAATAACTCTTTATTTCAAGATATTCAACAAGAACTTGTTTGCGATAAAAGCGATCGCAACTGATAAATATTAATTTCCAATAAAAACATGAAAAAATCAACTCTAATTAAACAAACATTTGCCCTTAGTTTTATAGGTGCAACTGTCTTCTTTTCTCCTTCTAATGCCCAAGCTTTGACTGTAGAAGAAGTAATTAATCCTCGTCAAGATAATAACGGTTGGGTAACAGACATGGCAGATATATTGAGCGATCGTACTGAAACTAAGTTAAACAATTTGATTACTAATTTAGAGCATAACAACGGTACGGAAATTGCCGTTATCACCGTACCCGAAACTGCACCTGCCGCATCTCCAAAGGCTTTTGCCACAGAACTATTTAATCATTGGGGAATTGGCAAAGCTGAGTTGGATAATGGTGTTTTATTTTTAATTTCTACAGGAGATAGACGGATAGAAATTGAAACAGGCACAGGTATCGAAAATATCTTATCTGATACGGAAGTAAGCAATATAATTGATACCAAAATTACACCTCAATACAAACACGGTAACTTTGATCGCGGTACTTTAGATGGCACAAAAGCCTTAATCTCTTCACTACAGCATTCAGCCCAGATACAAACTAGTAGTTTTGCCGCTATCTTGCTGACTATTTTTATCATATGGTGTATTTTCTCTGTAGGCTCTAGCATCAGCAGCCATAGCAGCACTAAGGGCAGAAAGAGAAAAAGCAACAACTCTAGCAATCAAAACAACTATACGGGATGGGATAGTTCTAATAGTAAAAGCAGCAGATTATTTGATTCTGGTTCTAGTAGTGACGGCGGTAGTTTCGGTGGCGGATCTAGCGATGGCGGTGGTGCTGGGGGAGATTTTTAGCAATATTAGCAATCTCAAACAAAGTAAAACATGAGCGATATTCATGAATTAATAATCTGTATTGCTAGCGGTTTAATTCTGCTAATTATGTTGTCGGGATTTATTGGTAATAACTTTATTGCCATTGAAGTTCCCCTTTTGGGTAAAGTTCCCTTTGGGCTTTTATTAGCGGTTGGTATTTCCCTGTATGGTTGCTTGGGCTTGATTCTGTTGGGTGTGGGGAAAATAATCTTTGCAGACTTCGACTTGACACCAGAAATACGATTAATCTTGGGCATCTTTGCAACCATAATTAGCTATTCCTTTGGCAAAACAACTATGCAAGTATTTATCGAAACACCCTACAAACCATTTTGCGATCGCGCTATCGGCTTAACAGCTAAAATTCGCTATGTACCATTGCAGACAGATAAGCCTGGAGACGCTTTTATATTCGATTCTCAAGAAAAAATTACTCAAATAGTCACTGTCTATTTAGCAGACTGGGCGGAAGAAAAAAAGCTTCAAACCAATGATTATGTAAGGATTATTGACTACCTTCCCCAGCAAAAAGCATTTTTAGTCGTCAAAGCAGATGGTGTCGATGAATTAACTTGGCAAAATTCAGCATTCCACTCAGCATTCCACAAATAGGGCGTGCCATCAATATTAACTAATAACTTCATTCTTATGTCTAATTCCAATTTTGATACCAAATTTCTATTTCAGCTAGCACAAACCAATAACAATAATTCTGAATCATCCAACAAAATTCAAACAGTCGATTCTAATTCCAGTCAGCTTATAGAATAGCCATCTTTTAACTTACTAAGTCCTGGTGGTTTAATTGGAGGCGGTATTGCAGGATTGTTCTTAATTCTAGCCATAGCTGGATTTATTTATACTCGTCTTTACCGCATTATCAAGCCCAACGAAGCAATTATTCGCAGTGGCGGGTTTGGACCATTATGGGCGGGTAAAACCGCATATACTCAAGGTGGATGCGTTGTACTTCCTGGGCTACATCAAACTATTAGTGTTCCTTTGAGCGAAGTTAGGATTCAAGTTATTCGTAAAGGAGAATCCTATGAAGATCAGGGGGCAGTGCGTACCAAAGATTATCTTAGAGCAAAACTCACAGCTACGATGTATGTCGTGGTTGATATTGATTCAGTCGAAACTGCTGCTGCCAGACTTTGCAGTATCTCATCAGGTAAAGTAACGGAGACGGACATTCGTGCTGCGGTGGAGGCGCGTTGTGACGATGCCCTAAGAAATGCAGCCAAACAAAGCACACTGACTGAAATAGAGTCGGACAAAGTGGGATTTGGTACAGATGTAAAAACTTCTCTCCAGCAAAGT
>CAKZYI010000634.1 GCA_937884735.1 uncultured Pleurocapsa sp. | reverse complement strand
ACGATAAACAACAGCTTTCTCATCGCGAACAAGAAGTCATCACTCTTTTGGCTTCAGGATTGCGCGATCGCGATATTGCCAACCAACTTTACATCAGCGACAGTACGGTTAAGTTCCACGTAAATAACATTTTAATCAAGCTAGAAGCAAAAACCAGACTTCAAGCTCTTTATAAGTTGATTAGTAGTAATGGTTGGGAATTCTAGAGCATTCCAGCATTTCATGCCAATAGGATTGCTATCGAATCCAAATCGATCTGGAGTAAAACTGGCAATAAACCCAAAAATTATAACTGGCAAAATTGTGAGGTTTGCCCGCTCGCGTAGTTGATACTTCCTGAGTCTACCCCCAAAACCCCTAGCTAAATCCCTAGGCATCCTGTTTTTTCGACTGAATTTATGGTTATGTTATTCGGTTTAATCATTTTTCAGTCTGGATTCTAGACATCATAAAGTATTCATGTTACCCAATAGCATACATTTTACAAAATACTGTTGAAATACGGAGTTACGCGAAATCTCTGGGTTTTATATGCTGAAGCAGTCAAGGTGCGCTATATCTGAGTAATTATAAGATCTAGCGTTTTTCTACTATTGAATACATTTAAATAACTCTATCTAAAACGAAAGAATAAGATGCCAAAAAACAGAGCATTAAGGGCAATATTTGAGTGCGCTTTTTATATGGCGATCGTTTATTTGATTCTAGATTTGGTCATTTTAAGAACGGAAACACCACCAGAAAAATCATCCATAACCAGCAGTCAAGCAACGTTCAGTTTGATAAATATCGAGGCAGAATTATGAGTCGAATTATTACCACCATCAGCTCTTTAAGCGATTTATATTCCCAACTTCTAGAGCTTTGAGACACATACAGTTTTAGCCTTTGTATACTTTTAACCTTAGAAAAATGAAAATACGCCAACTCTTTGTAGCGATCGCTATTAGCAGTTTGGGGGTGACAACTGGGTTGAAACCTCCGCCAGTAAATGCTGCCGAAAGAATCAGTTTTTCGCTGCCAGTATTGGGAGAGTTTTATTTATCCACAGAATCTCTGGAAACTTTTGCTAATGAAGGTAGAATTACTTCAGAATTTGCTTATTACGCTAAACATTTAGACTCAGAAGAACTCCAAAGCTTCCGTCAGATTTTACAAACTAATTTAGAGGTCGATCCCATAACTGATTACCGCTTAACCAATATGCCTATGGGAGAAGATTTTCTCAGGCGATTGGGCAACATTATTTATACCCATCCACAGCAAAACGGAATCTATGCAATTCGCTCTGCTTTAATTCAAGCAGCAGCAGAGCCAGAGGGGTTAACCGCAATTAATTTTTTACGGCACTTCCCTACGTCAGAAATGCAGTTGAATCTTAAGCTAATTAGTTCTCTAGTCCAAGAAACCGAAAGCTTTTTGCGCTATCGAGATACGACTGTAAATGCGATCGCCGAGCAAGCTAAAACTGAAAGTAAGTTTCAATCTCCAACAGACCTAGAACAGTTGCCGAATCTAGATCGACCAGGCAAATATAAGGTCAAAAAAGAAACCCTCGCTTTTACTGTAAATGACATACGTCAGACACCCCAAGGTTTTTTAGACGAGTATGAGCTTAATGCTGAGATCTATTTGCCACAAAAATTGAATTCTACTGCATCTTTAGCTTTAATCAGTCATGGTTTGGGTTCAAAACCTGCCGATTTTGATTATCTTGCAGAGCATTTAGCTTCCTATGGTTATATTGTTGCTGTTCCCGAACATAGCGGTAGCAGTGGTACATATAAACAAGCTTATCTAAATGGAGAAGTTGGAGCTGATATTAGTCCCACTGAATTTTATAGTCGTCCGCGAGATATTACTCATCTATTAGATCGATTAGAACAACATCCTAATTTTCAGCAGCAGATCGACTGGTCACAAGTAGGAATCATCGGTCATTCTCTTGGGGGAACAACCGCCCTAATTACTGCTGGTGCGCCCATTAATTTAGCTAGACTCAATCATACTTGCAAAGAGGATCGCTTGAGCCTTAATGCTTCGGTTCTATTGCAGTGTCGAGCCAGTAATTTACCCCCAGGACAATACAATCTACAGGATACTAGGATTAAAGCAGTCATGGCTCTCAATCCTGTTACTAGCTCTATCTTAGGTGTGGAAAGCTTGGAACAAATAAAGATTCCTACTTTAATGCTAGGAGGTTCAGCAGACTATATCGCACCATTTATTCAAGAACAAGCACATCCTTTTTTGTGGTTAACCGCTGCGGATAAATATCTGGCTACGGTAGTCAACAGCAGTCATTTTTCGACTCTCAGTCAAGGCAATATTGCCGAGATGAGTAACTTTTCTTCAGGCGAAAATACAGATTTAGGTAAAAAATATCTTAAAACTTTGAGTCTGGCGTTTTTGGAAACTCATACACGCAATCGCCTTGAATATCAGTCATATTTGACGGCTGGGTATGCAGCCAAGATTAGTAACCCAGAACTGCCACTCCACTTGATTCAATCTTTAACTTTAGAGCAATTAGAGCTAGCCTATGGCGACACCCCACCCACGCCCCCCATAAATAGATCGACCGCGAAACATCAGCATCAAAGCAATATTCTGGCAGAAGTCAAACTGACAGGAGTCCTCAAAGTGGCGATGAGAAAAGATGCTGCGCCATTTGGCTACATAGATAACAATGGTAATTTTGTAGGTTATTGTGCGGATTTTGCTACTGCATTAGGCGATCGCCTGACCGAAGAATTAAACACTGCCAAACCTATCAAGGTTGTTAAAACACCTTCTTTTCTCTCCAATAGATTTGAGTTAGTAAAACAAGGAGTTGTCCATCTTGAATGTGGTCCTAATTCAATAGTTGAGGATAAGCAAGAAATAGCCTTTTCTGACCCTTTCTTTAGTAGTGGAACTCGTTTTTTGGTTAATCATACTAACTCACCTGCACTCGATTTTAATAGTTCTCTCAAAGAAATCAGACTGGGGGTTTTAGACGCAACCACTTCCAAAGAGTTTTTGGAACAACAATATCCAGGTGCAGAAATAGTAACTTATGGAGGTAATAGCGACAGACAAAAGGGAATACAAGAATTAAACAGGGGAGAGATTGATGCTTTTGTGAGCGACACCGTTTTATTAACGGGAAAACTAGATCGACAAGCTTTGGATAGAGAAAACTATCAAACTATTCCCAAAAATCCCTTAACTTGCGATTACTATGGGCTGATTTTACCTCCAGACGATCCTTTATGGCGTAATGCGATCGATACTTTTATTCGCGATCGCTCCTCTCAAAAAGCATCCAATCGATGGCTAAAAAACTACTATTCTCAAGCTATTGCCGATTTGAATTATTGCCAAAACCGTCGCTAAATATAGGTTTTATAGTTGTAGATAAGTAGCTCTATCTAAATAAAGTAAAGTTCGTAGTTAACCCTTTAGGATTATTAAACCCTTATTTAGCAATTACTTCTTTGGTTGAGTCATTCAAACTTTTAGCCTGCGCTATCTTAAATATTCAACCACAATAACTAAAACAACTAAAAATTATGATTGTTACTCACAACCAAGAAAACAAAACTAGGATTGTTACCGCACCGCAATCGAGCTTATTTTTATCTCTTACTGCAACCAATATTCCTTCTACAGTAATTAGCGTCGAACTAAACAAAAATGAATCGGTAGAGTGGATTTGGACGATGTACCCCAATGGTCAAGAAGCAGTTACAGGCTACAACATCATCACAAACAGTTAATCGGCAGTTCTCTTTATCAACATCACTGCGTTGGAGTCAATGGAATGAACAACTCTAAAATTAGACTGTCAAATCTTAGTGAGGTAACTCTGCGTGAAATTACATCCGATAGCGTTCACACGATTTGTCACCTCTCAGTCAGCGATGAACAGCAAAAATTTGTCGCACCAAACGCATTTTCCATTGCTCAAGCCTACTTCTCTGAATCTGCCTGGTTTAGAGCTATCTATGCCGACACTACTCCTATTGGTTTCGTTATGCTGGAAGACAAACCAGAGGAAGCGGAATACTATCTGTGGCGTTTTATGATTGATGCCCGTTATCAAGATATGGGCTTTGGTCGTCGCGCACTTTTACTTATTATTGATCGCGTTAAGACTAGACCGAATGCTACCGAACTGCTAACAAGTGTTGTTCAAGGTTCAGGAAGTCCACAAGGCTTCTATGAAAAATTAGGTTTCAAATTGACAGGGGAATATGAAGAAGAGGAAGCAATAATGAGACTAATTCTTTGAAATTATCATTTCAAAGCTATGCCAGAGACTATATATAGCTTCAGTATTTATAGTTTCAGCACAACAAAAGTAATTCACTAGGAGAAGCATGATGGAACTTACGACACAGCAGACCGATTTTGCGAATAAGCTTCAAGATTTTGATGCTTATATGGAGAAACTTCTTCAAGACTGGAATGCACCAGGAGTTGGGGTAGGAATTGTAGCAGGGGATAAGCTAGTCTTTGCTAAAGGATATGGCGATCGCAATTACGCAGAAAAGTTACCCTTTACCTCTAAAACTCTTTTTTCTATCGCCTCTAACACCAAGCTATTTACGGCTATAGCAGCAGGGATATTGGTAGAAGAGGGAAAACTAACCTGGGACAAACCAATTCGTGATGCCGTTCCCGTTATTCGCTTTTATAACAATGAGTTAAATAATAATGTGACCTTACGGGATATGTTGGCTCACCGCACGGGCATCACCCGTCATGACGGTATTTGGTATCAACGGGACACTTTGACTCGTCAAGATATCTGCGATCGCCTTAAATATTTAAAACCAGAAGTATCATTAAGACAGACTTTTATCTATAACAACCTAATGTATGCTGCTGTGGGCTACATTATCGAGCTGCTGTCGGGAATGACTTGGGAAGAATTTGTTCGTGAGAAAATTCTCAAGCCTCTACAGATGCATAGTACCGTCTATACCATCGATGAGATGCAAAAGCACTCTGACTACGGCGTACCGTTTACCGAAAAACGAGACAGTGATGAGATTTATCGGATTCCCTACTATGATGAGACAGAAGCTATCGCTCCCGCAGGAGCAATCATTTCCAATATCGAGGACTTGTCCCACTGGCTAGTAGCATTAATGAACGATGGAAAGTACGAAGATCGGCAAATTCTACCGTCGAACGTACTCAAAACTACTATAGAACCCGCGATCGCTTTACCTAATGTCCTGGGAGAAACTACAGGCTGGTGGGAATTACTCAACCCTGTTTATGGCATGGGTCGTCAAACCGTGAGTTATCGCGGACATCTGTTAACCTATCATGGAGGAGCAATTGATGGCTTTCATTCGCAGATATCTTTTTTACCACAACACAAAATCAGTGTAATTGTTGGCGCGATTGGCGATCATTGTGCAGAATTAATCGACATCATTACCTACAATACCTACGAACGTCTATTAGATCTAGAACAGACTCCTTGGAGCGATCGCTGGTTAGATATAAGACTTAAAGCCAAACAAGCCAACATAGAAGCGCGTGGCAAAGCTGGAACAGATCGGACTTTAGGCACTACCCCTTCTCATTCTTTAGCTGACTATGTAGGGGAATACGCGCACCCAGTCTATGGCATTCTCAAAATTGCCATGAAAGACAATAATCTTCAATTCAACTTTGGAAAAATCAATCTTTCTCTAAATCACTTTCACTACGACCGTTTTGATACCCCAAATGACGAGCGTTACGGCAAGCGATCGGTAAATTTTCTTACCAACCCCCAAGGTGATATTGATCAAGCAGCCATGTCCATAAGTGAGACAGAAGAAATATTTACTCGTCAGGCTGAAACTCTAGACTCGCAACTCTTAACAAGGCTTGCAGGTACGTATGCAACAGCTACAGACATTAAATTTGAAATCGTTATCAAAGATGATAATTTTCTGTATATAGTAGTTCCAGGGCAGCCAGAAGAAAAGCTTATTCCCTACAAAAATCTTACCTTCCGTGTCCAGCGTTTTTCTGACATGATCTTCGAGTTTGTCATAGAAAATGAAAGGGTAGAGGCTTTAAAGCAGAAAGATCCGTCGGGAGAATACACCTTGAAACGTTGCTAAATTTGGTTTAGATAACGCTCCCTGGTTATAAAAAGAATTGAATTGGATCGGACTGCGATCGATAAAATCAGCTTAATTATAATGTCGATAGAATAACCCAATCCCCTAATTTCTAAGCCATCACGACTCATCAACTTATAAACTGATGTTACTCACTAGTAACGTTAACTAGCCATCAAGTCTAGATGAACTCCCAAAACCTCTATCCAAACTCTTGCCCCGCAGACTGAGATGCGGCTTGAGTAGTGTGTATGTACATGAACAAATAAAGTATTCCGAATGGGCTATATCTATATCTATCTATAACCCAGATGCAAATCCTAATCAAAGATTATAATCTGAGCTAAATTATTGCAGATTAATACTCGCCAAAAGCGCGATCGCACTTCGGACATTCAAAGCAAAATACGAAAAACTAGTAACAGATTTGCTAAATACCAAATCCTGTTGGTATAAGTTACTTAAAATTAATGGAATAAAAGATAGATTAGTCTCCCAGTCGAACATCTTTGATGTTCCCAGAATCGAAGATTCTGGACGAAGCATAGCTTCGTGTCCCCCAGTCAAACCAAATAAGTAACTTTGATGAATCGGATTTATAGCAATACGTATCAAAGTTAGGACACTTAGAAAAATTGCTACTTGCCCTTCGGGAGGTGCGCGTTCCGCACGAGCAAAGCTCGAAGTCGCGCCTAGCGACGCTCTGAGCCGATAGGCTCTGCCGCCTTCGGACGAACAGGGCTTCGCCCAAACGTCTGCAAAGCAGACTTGAGACGCTTTGCGTCTGTGGGTCGCACCTCTACTTGCTACTTGTGAACTAATAACTTTTGTACTGTCCTAATCTAAGTTGGTACGTCTATATTATGAGTCCTAGGCGTTGGTGAATCAAAGTATGATTTTTTGGTTTCCATATTATATTTTTTCTTCAAAAAGCTAAAAGCTAAAAGCCAAAAACAGTATTGTTGACTGTTTCATACTTCAGCATAAAGTGCGTTCCCCTGCGCCAATCAGCTTGAAGACACTCACGTCTTGCCAGAGCAAAGCTCTGGCAGCATTTCTTGATGCTGGATTCGCCAGCCAGTCTAGAAAAGAGACTCGCCAACGCGAAGCGGATTGTTCGCGTCGGCGCAGGGTCACTTCATGGAATCACCAACGTCAAGTCCTCAAGCAAGCCTAAATGTGGGATTGATAAATTCGTTACCAACAAAGTCATCTTGAGTAATTAGCTCGGGGGAAACTCCCACTAAGACGATTACCTGACTAGAATCATCTTGGGTGCTAATTCCGACCCCTTGATCTACGGTGGAAATTAATAGATCTTCAAAAGATGCAGATTCAAAACTACCCGTTAACAAAATCTTGTCTGTATCATTCTGAAAATCAAAGATTGTGTCCGATCCCGAACCAACAGCAAATACATCATTTCCTTGTCCGCCATATAATTTGTTTTGACCGTCGTTACCGCCAAGGGTATCATTACCGTTGCCACCCCGCAGAACATCTGATCCAGCTTCTCCTCGCAACAGATCGTCACCATCGCCACCATTGATAATATCGTTGCCGTTTCCACCTAGTAAATTATCTCTGCTTTCTCCCCCTGAAAGAGTATCGTTACCATCTATTCCTGAAATAAAGTCTGCTTCGTCAGTACCAGTTAGATTATCTCCGCCACTAGTTCCCTCAACACCATAAAAGGCACTAATCGCCAGATCGTAATCTCCATTACTAGAACCAGATGTATTATCAGCGTTGACAGGATCGTAACTAACATTTTCAAAGCTGCTGACTCCCACATAATAATTACCGTCGGCTTCAGCCCGATATTCAACATAGGAGTCGCCATTGGCTCTTTCAAATGGACCATCGCTGTCGTTATCGAAAGCTAACTCATTTCCCTCAGAGTCAAATATACGCAAAACAGAATCCAAGGACGAACCAAATTCTTGAGCTTCAATGTTAAAGGTAGCCACATCTCCTGATTCAAGTTCTAACTCAAACAGATCGACATCCAAGTCAGATGCGATCGCATTGCTTATAACTACACTCTGCTGTCCATCGGGACTAACTCCACTGTCATTAGCTGTAGAAATTGTGTCGTCGTCGTCAGCATCAACGCTTTGAAGTTCATACGCACCAATATCAGGGCTTGTACCAACAAATCTCGCGAATCCTTCTCCCCTTTGATCTGTTAATAAGCTACTAGTAGCATTTCCCGCGTCGATTGCAGGAGAACTTTCCTTTAGGGCAAAGGTTTGGGTTATA
>CAKZYI010000633.1 GCA_937884735.1 uncultured Pleurocapsa sp. | reverse complement strand
TTTTGACACTTGGCTTTCTTCGGCAAAAACGCCGATCGGGGGACTCAAAATAATAGTTGTAATAATAGTGGTTACTAATGTTTTCATGATACTTGCTCCTTTATAAGATAAAAATTTCGACAGAATTTATTCGAATATAGATAGGGTTTACATAATTGCTGCATTCGAGCTTGTATCGCCTAATTGATTTTGACGACGCGATCGCCTCTTACCACCAGTCCATCTTCCCTTGCAGCGATCTGGTGCATAAATTCTGTTTTATCCGTTGGGGAAATTAAAACAAAATTGCTTTTACCCTGGTGTTGGTAATCTATGCGTAGGCGATCGAGCGACTAAGTTGGTACGCTGAGAGGATTTCTGGTGGGACTTATCTCCACAATTGAGTTGAGAAGAATCTGCACGTCAGTTCGGGTTAACAGGATTGATTTGTTGAGATAGCTGTTAGCTATTAGCCTTTTAGCCAATCGTTAAGACTTGACCGATGGATGTACTTAACTCATTTAGTCTGGCGCAGTCGTAAATAGTAGGGATAAGCCTAACGGCATTGCCTCGCTACGCATCCCAGTCTTCAGGTTGATATTTTCTTAGCGGTATCATCACTAATGTTGAACATAAGACTATAGTGCTGAATTCAATTTTGTTCAAGTATACCGACTTAGGAATATGGTTAGAGCTGATAAGTAGCTCAACCTTATTAAACATAAAATAGATACTGTTTTTCTTTTTGTTATCTTTCTTGTTCGATTTGGTTATGGAGAATAATTTCTCGCGGTGAAAGTTCTCTCTGAGCAATTTTCTCGGTTGCCTCTGCTGCTGTATAAATTACAACCGAGCAAGCTAACAAAATCAGGCAGAAACATTCCATTTTGAAAAGCCGATTAAGCAGGTCTAACATAATAATTTGCCAATAAGATTACACTTCACTTCACAAAAATAGTCGAGACGATGACTCTATTTTAATTTTGCCGACTCTACAACTGCAACATCTTTTGATGCTAAAGTATCTAATGATTTAAGAAAGTCTTCGCACCTATAGGCAGCTACTCCATCTCGTACCACTGTAACTTGATAGCTACTAGCGATCGCTTTAATAGCCGATACTTTGATACAGTAATCTGTAGCCAAACCAACTAGATACAGATGCTCGATTGATTTGTCTTGAAGAAATTGTTTGAAATCATTGCTAGAAAAGGCGTTTTTATTTCCTTTGACAAATATATTGTTGCCAATAATTTCCAAACGAGAATCAAAATCTGTGCCTTTTGTACCTTTTTTTACAGAATTACCAGTTAGCAACTTTACCAATGGATTCGACCATTCTGTTTTAAGATAAATGACTTCTTGCTCTGTTTCAATAAACTTTTTACTTAGCTGGTTAACTACAGGGAAAAGCTTATCTACTTGGGATACACAAGCATGAGCTTTGCCAGTTTCTAAAGTAAAGTCGTTTTGCAGATCTATTACAACTAACGCTGATTTTTGCTTTTTTATCATAGAAGCTAAAAGTGTAGTTAATAGATAGTTTCTATTTTAATAGCTTAGATAGGTTTTCTGTAGCTGCTTTGTATAGA
Organism: uncultured Pleurocapsa sp.; assembly: GCA_937884735.1. GTDB lineage: Bacteria > Cyanobacteriota > Cyanobacteriia > Cyanobacteriales > Xenococcaceae > Waterburya. The sequence goes on along the minus strand of CAKZYI010000633.1, from coordinate 889 downwards.
CATATGAGATATCCCAGCCTCAGTAATGAGATCGTTAACTATGCGCCATATAATTATGGCATCTGGTTCAATCGCTTGATTTTCTAATGTCATTTTGTCTTTAACGTAAGTAACAACTAGTTCATCGCCGATGGTAGTAATAGAAACTGGTTCAATTTGAAAAGTCCTGCTGGTTAACGTTTCTAATTTCTTCAAAAAGCCTTGAAAACCTTTCAAGCCAGTATATTCACCATCAATAAAGGGTCGTTTGGGATTAAAACAATGCCAAACAAAATCTTTGGCGAACAGATTTGCTGATTCTGCTAAGTTACGAGTATCAAGTTTCTTCAAAATCAAGATATTTGGATGTTCCTGATTTCTAACTGCATTGTTTATAGTTGCGTTTCTCATTATTTGATTTGAGGTTTGATCGCATTTCATTTGAATTCATCTTAAAATCGGGATCGACCTTAAGTAAACTGGCGATAAAACTAGAGATCTTAACTACCAAGATCGATAGTTTGACTGGTGTGGCGATCTACCTTGTTGATTTTACCTGTAGAATCCCTGGCAAAATCGATAGGTGCTGTATTTTCCTCGGTTGATTTTCTAATGTATTGGTTCTACAAAATTCTCGACCAGCTTTGTTTGTAGGCGACACAAAACACATTAGAAATTGTCTAAGCGTAGTATTAGAAATACTCTTCAAATGTGGAGTTACGCAAATTCCCTTTGTTTTGATATATTAAAGCGAATTTGAAGAAACCGTAATTTCATCGATTGAAAACTCGCAGTTATAGATTTAGCGAATAGTTCAAATAATAGTAGCTATAAATATCATTTTGCGATCGCCATAATCTATTAAACAAGAATCACTTTTATCAATAAACATAGGGCGTGTGATCAATTG
>CAKZYI010000632.1 GCA_937884735.1 uncultured Pleurocapsa sp. | reverse complement strand
TTTGATAAACCATAACTACCGTCCCAGAAATAAACTTGATAATTATTGTTATTGTTTCCTGTTTCATCAGTCAAAACTAGAAACACACGATCCACAGCGACTATATCTCTAATTCCATTACCATCGAGGTTAATACAGTGTAGTTTATAACTGTCGGTACGATTGATATCCTCAAATTTGACTACTACTACAGGGGTATATTTATTGTATAGAATTGGCGTGCGAAATCCAAAATATAAATACTCATTTTTGACTGCAATCCCTTCAATATCCACGCCGTTTTTGCTATGGGGGAGATTGAAAAACTGATTTAATATCTTATCTTGGGACAAAATTGCCTGTAGACTCGCTTTTACTATGGGTGATTTTAATTTGCATGTGTCAGGATCGATCTCAAAACGAAAAATGTTTTTTCGCGCATTTTCATCTGGCGTAGTTTCTTTTTGCAAGGAATGGGAGCCTACTACATAAACTATATTGTTAGAAACTGCGATTCCTTCAATATCAATTTCTGACTTTGATTTGTCTACTAAAAGTTTAATATTTTTATTTTTAGCTACTCGATACTTAGATCTTCTTTTATTGGGTTCTAAAACTTGAATTTGATTCCCTTCATCTGCTCCTAGCAGAATATATTTACCAACAAAACCAATAGCACTAAGGTCTTTATCGGCAATTATCTTTCCTTGGAATTTAATTTTGTCTGTTGATGGTAGATTGGCTTTACTAAAAACGTTACTTTGATTGGGAAATAAAACAATTATTAGCAAAGAAATAAAAACACAAACTAAGCTGAACCTAAAACTTTTTAATTCCACGATCAAAAATAGTTAAAGAAGTATATTTTATTAAGTAACCATTGCTTATTGAGAATCTTGATAAATATAATTTAGCCACTTTGCAGCCAAAGAAATATCCGTAAAAGGAATTCTTAAAGAAGGCTTGCGATCGCTAAAAGTAAACTCTAAAAACGGCTTACCCTTATTAGGAAGATTATCGAGATCCACTGCATTATCGTTCACTAGCAAATTAATCTCTTCTACCTCATCTACGGAAAAACTGTCTAATTGAACCATTCCCTTGCGAGTTGGCTTTCCCCAGGTAATATTGCGTCCTTTTTTTCCCAATACCGCATAAATATCAAATTTAGCATTATCAAAGTTCTCTGCCCAAACTTTGTAGGCTTCGAGTTTTTGGTATTCATTCCAACCACTCCAAGCCAACCAAATAAAAGCCACTAACAAAGGCAGCCATAGTAATCCTCTTTCCATATTATTGCTTAATTAATAATTGCTGTATTTTCTTTAGTTAAAAATAAAATTGCATACGAAGTTTACCTTATTTTCATTTGAAAAAAGCAATTCTTAATCATAAATTTATCCAAAAAGCTAAAACATAGGTAAATATAGTAAGTAATCTTACAGACGTATTCTATTAATAAATAAAAATCTAAAAGTTTTACGGAATACAGATAGATTAATTACTCTCACTTTTTAAACTGTAAATATTTAAAACTATGCTAGAACTTTTATACGCTGCTTCTCAAATTCAATGTAATGCTAATATTGAAAGCAAATTAGACATTCAAGTAAATGTTTATCACAATCAAGAACTAGTTGAAACGATGTTAGTAAATGAAAAAGTTTTACTAGAAGTCGATTCTATTAAAGATTTAGCTTTTGAGTATAAAGCTATCAACAACCCTGGCTGTAGCTTGTCTCTTCCTAATGAATTAGTCCTTGCTCCCAGTGATACAGCACCTACTATGCCAGGAGTATACGATCAAGATTCAATCCAAAGTATGCTTGATGTCCTTGGCGAATACGAAGAATTGTTCTTGGTTGAACTCGGTACAGAAGACAAAACTAGCGCAGCATACGATCTACAAGATGCTGTTTTTATAGTTAACAATAATCCTACCGTAGCCGAAGTGTTTCCCGACTAATGCAAAGCTATGTCGAAACAAGTTTGTTTAATTGCTTGTAATTAATCAAATCAGTAATAAACAATGATAAAAAAGCGATCGCAAGATGTATTTTGCGATCGCTTTTTTGATTAATAATTATATTTTTTCTTCAGCCTTTTCCACCTCAATAATCCCTCCACCCAAGACCATTTCACTGCTATATAATACGGCTGCTTGACCAGGAGTTACACCAAACTGATGCTCTTCAAACATAATTTTGATACGGGAGTCTCCCAAAGGAATTATTTGCGCTACGACGGGCTTGGAGCGATAGCGAATTTTAACTTCTGCCTTAATAGGTGAAGTAGGTGCGGCGATAGAAACCCAGTTCATACGGTTTACAGTACAGTCCAAGCGTCCACCAGCATTGCGCTCTCCCACAATCACTCGATTCATTACCGCATCCAGTTTGACCACATACAAAGGATTTGGTGCAGCAATACCCAATCCTCTTCTTTGTCCGATGGTGTAGTGATGGATTCCTGTATGTTTGCCCAACACATTGCCCGACATATCAACAATATCTCCTTCTTTTTGATTAATAAAACGATCTAAGAAGGTTTGCATGTTGCCGTGGGCTTCCACCAAGCACAAATCTTGACTTTCAGGATTTTCCGCCGTTGCCAAATTAAATTCTGTTGCCACACGCCGAGTTTCGTCTTTGGTTTGATTGCACAATGGTAATACCGAACCTGCAAACAATT
>CAKZYI010000631.1 GCA_937884735.1 uncultured Pleurocapsa sp. | reverse complement strand
ATTGGCATTACCCAAAACAAAAAAATATTAAGTATAGAAATATGCAATAAAACTAAGCTCCAAAAGATGATTGTCATGCCAAACAGTAAAATCCAAGCTTGTTTTCCCTGTTGATATTTTTGCATAAAGCTTTTATACCAAAACCAAAAATTATTAGAGCCTAAAGAATTAAAATCTGGGTCTTTTTCTGTTGCTGGATATTTATGATGTAGCTGATGATTTTTCGCTAAAACTTGGTAAGGAAGTAAGGCATATAAAAATGAAGTTATCTGTCCTATTCCACAGTTAATTTTGTTATTTCGGCAAATATTTTGGTGTATTGCTTCGTGAGTAGTAATAAAAAGTCCTGTCTGAAAAAAAGTTCTAGCTAATATTGCTAAAACAATTAAGAATATAGATATAGAAGTCAGGTTTAAACTTAGCAACCAAACTAAACTAACAATCCACAATAAAATCAAAGTTAGGCTGACGGTAATTCCAATTGCCGAATTAATATATATATCAAATTATCTCGATAATAACCGAATAACAAACATAAATTATTTTCCAAAAAATCAAACTTTGGTAGTAGTTTGTTCGATGTCTACCTCTTCGTTTTCTGGAGCTATAGATGTTATTAGTTTTTCCAATTGTTGTAACAATAAACCTTTTTGTTCTTGCTCTTGAACTATCAAAGCTACCAAATGAACTACCGCCACAGCGATCGCAGCAAAAGATAGAACGTAGCTATGAAGGGTGTAAAAATGCACAATTGTAGTGGTATTGATGCCACTGCCTCCCGTTAGTAAATTTCGGATAAATTCTCCAGCCACGGGAATAGATTCAATAATTCCTAGTTCCACCTTTAAACGCCAATAGCCCAACTGATTCCAGCCCAATATCATTGCCGTCCAGCCCAAGCCAATAGTCGATAAAGCAAGTAAGATGCCGCTAATCCACGCGGTTAACCAACTGCGTCTGAATTGCCTACCTAGGAACATTACTACAATTTGCATTAATGCCACCACAATAATTCCATTACCAGCCAAGTCGTGCAGACTATAAATAACCCAACCGTAGGATATAGACTCGTTGATTTTGGCAAGAGACTGATAAGCATTACCTGCCGCAGGTTCATAATAAAATCCGATTAATATGCCCGATATAGCTGCAATAATACCCAAGGTTAAAATTATAATTGACAAAATAGTTGCGGTTCGTCGCAAAGCAAAGTCGTATTTGAGAGAATTCATTTTTAATCAAAAGTGAAGAGTGAAAAGTGAAGAGTGAGTTGTTGTCTATTGTCCAAGCCAAAAATGAAATGAAGAAAAGCAAGAGATTTTAGATAATCTTGTTATAGATACACTTACTTTCTCTCACAATATGGCTTTAGCAAAAACTATAAATGCTGCGTTTAAAGCAGTTGAAAATTATTGCTTTAAAACTCAAAAAATTACATGATACCAAGCTGTCCTAGAATTCCCTGTCCTGTAGCCATTTCAACTGCTACAGCAGTTAAAAACCCAACCATTGCCAAACGACCATTCCATAGTTCGGCAAACCTGGTGAACCCTATTTTTGGTTCTGGATTTTGTGGTTGCATATTTTATACCTCGTTAAATTTCATTCTTTGAAATGCTTATTTAAAATCTAACAAACTGACTTATCAAAAAACTCTATCACAAGGTATAAAGAAAGTTTAATATGAATTATTTTTATGCAAAATTCACTGTTCATATAGCAGCCTGAGCTCATTCATGAAAACAACTAATAACAAAAGACTAATAAAGACGAATGACATTTAAAACCAATATTTTTCACAACTCAGATAAGATTGCTATAGCTTAAAGCTTAAAGCTTAAAGCTCTAATCTATTGGCTTCTAGACAATTAAAATTTCAAGTTTTAGGCTAAATAATAAAATATTATTTTTGGAGGAGACATTTAAATAATTTTGATATTTTTCAATTCATATTAAAGTTGAAAAATAATACATAGCAATTTATTACCTAAGAAAGATAATAAGCCAAAGCCATTTTATCTATCTTATTAGTATTACTCAAAACTATCAAAAAGATGTTTATTCCTCCAGGCTTTAGTCAAAAATCTACTCAGACTAACTTAGGCTACATAGTCTACTACACTAACGATCGCCCGCCCTGGAAGAATTCAGCAGGCGATCGCGAAACCTTAGTCTTTTTGCATGGTTTGGGTGGTGGATCTTCTGCTTATGAATGGTCGAAAGTCTATCCTGCTTTTGCCACACAATATCGCATAATTGCCCCCGATATGTTGGGTTGGGGTAGATCGGCACACCCCGAACACGACTACATAGTAGAAGACTATGTAACTTCGATTCAAAAGTTCCTAGAACATACCTGCACAGAACCTGTTACAGTAATAGCCTCGGCACTTACCGCCGCCTTTACCATTCGCGCTGCGATCGCTCGTCCAGAATTATTCAAGTCTTTAATCTTGACTACCGCAGCAGGGTTAAACGAATTTGGCAAAGACTATCAGGAGAATTTCTTTACTAAATTAGCTGCGACACCAATAATAGACCGTGTACTATACAACACGGGAGTTGCTACTAGTTTTGGCATCCGCAGTTTCCTCGAACAAAGACAATTTGCCCGTAAAGATCGAGTTTATCCCGAATTAGTCGAAGCATATTTGCAGTCGGCACAACAACCCAACGCTGAATATGCCGCCCTCTCTTTTGTACGGGGCGATCTTTGTTTCGATCTAACACAGTATATTAATCAATTAACTGTTCCTACTGCTTTGATTTGGGGTCAAGCATCAGAATATACAGGTGCAAAAGTAGGATATAAACTGCAAGAAATGAACCCCCAAGCAATTCAAATTGTTTATCAGCTAGATGATGTGGGATTTACGCCACAGCTAGAGTTACCTGCCATTACCATTGGTTTGATTCGCCAATTTTTGCCTCAACTTGAATCGAATCTACAGCTAAAGAATTAAATTAAAAGCAGCAATTAGTATCTAAAAATACTTCCCCGAGTAATTCTTACAACTAGATTAATTTTATTGACTTCAATAATATGTAAAAATTTTATATTTTGATATAGATAAGCAAGATAATTTTTGTTTAGTATGTATATACAGATAATTTAATTATCATAATGAAGGGCTGCTCACATTCTACCTCTGATTCAGCTACGCTAGTTGGTATAGTTTTTCAAACTGCCGATGGCACTATTCAAAGCTGCAACAAAGATGCAGAAGTAATATTAGGCTACCCTAGCGAACAGTTAATTGGGACTTCGAGTTTTAATCCCCCTTGGCAAACAATATACAAAGACGGTTCTAATTTCCCTCCAGAAGCTTACCCTACGATCGCTTCATTAAAAACTGGTCAGCCCTGCGCTAACGTCACTATGGGTATTTATAAACCAGGGTGAGAGCTAGTCTGGTTATCAATCGATACCCTACCCTTGTTTAAAGCCAATAGCAACGAGCCTTATGGAGTAGAGGTAAGTTTTGTTGAAGTTGGAAATGAAGATAGGTCAGACACATCTCCTACAAGACCAAAAGTTACATTTGGGGTTAAGGCAAAAGAACAGTTAATCGAGCAGCTTCCTGGGATAATTTATATCTATGATGCGATCGCCCAACGCAATGTTTATATCAATTCCCAGACTTTTGATTCACTGGGCTACACTCCCCAAGAAATATCGGAGTTAGAACCAAATTTTGTTACTCAGGTAATGCACCCCGAAGATTTTCCTCTT
>CAKZYI010000630.1 GCA_937884735.1 uncultured Pleurocapsa sp. | reverse complement strand
CAACATTGTAGTTGCTGCATAACCGACCCCCCCCGAACATTAAACCAACAAAAATCCCCACAATTGCCACATTTTCCACAAGGGTGGTTTTTTAGGCTTAGTTGCGACTATTTCAGCTTTTTCTTTGATAGGGCTGATTGAAGAGGGTTTTGGTGGTGTCAAAGGCACAAGTACATTCTCCTTTAAATCCTGGTCATTAGATTGGTTGTTAGAAATATTATTTTCCTGAGAAAGATGACCATGAAGAAACTCCAGATTTTTCTCTTCAGGCCCAGCAGACAACTCAACATCCTTTTTCATACTAACTTCTTTTTCTTTACGACGATTTAGCTCTTCTAGTTCGGCTCGTAAAGCGTCGATAGAATCTATTTCTGGCTGCTGTAGCTTTTCGTCATTAACATCATTAATTTTAGCGTCAGATTTATCTGGAGTTTCGTCTGAGCCGAATTGTGGTTCTTCGTTAATCGCCATAAATTACCTGATTATGATGCTAATGACTATATTTTTAGCTGTAGATTTTTCCCAAATAAAGGTTAAATCGTATCCCATCTTATCACTTGATTTTGTAGAGTAAACACTACACATATGTCTACACTGTCAAGAGTTGATTTAGATTGTAGCTATTCTGGTAAAAATAGCCTTTATTCTGCTTTTAACTCGGCAATTAATCTAGTTAATTGATCTTCATTTGCCTGATAAACTTCACCGCAAAATTGACAAATAGCTTCTGCTCCCTCATCTTTTTCTATCATGTCTTGTAGTTCTGCTTCTCCTAACATTTTCAATGCGCCTAAAACGCGATCAAAAGAACAGCCGCAATCAAATTTAACTTCATGAGATTCAGGAAAAACAAACAAGTCCAAATCTCCCAATAGTTGCTCCATAATTTCTCTCAGACTTTTACCTTCTCTCAATAGAGGAGTAAAGCCAGACAGTCCACTTACTCGCGACTCTAGCAATTCAATTAAGGAGTTATCTCTAGCTGCTTTAGGCATTATTTGTAATAAAATTCCCCCAGCAGCGGTAACACCTGTTTCTCCCACAAATACCCCTACCAAAAGTGCCGAAGGGAGCTGCTCAGAATTGACTAGATAGTGGGCAATATCTTCTCCTATCTCTCCTGAAACCAATTTGACTGTGCTTGAATATGGTTGTCCGTAACCTACATCTCTAACAACATAAAGATAGCCATCATTCCCGACTGCCTTGCCCACATCTAATTTTCCCTTGTCATTGGGAGGAAGTTCCACACTAGGATTCTGCACATATCCTCTAACTGTCCCGTCCAATCCTGCATCAGCCAACACTGTACCTAATGGACCATTGCCTTTAACATGAATATTAATTCTGGAGTTTTCTTTTTTCATACTAGAAACTAGAAGTAATCCAGCCGCCATAGATCTACCCAAAGCTGCAGTTGCTACATAAGAAAGCTTGTGTCTTTGCCTGGCTTCTTCGGTTAAATCAGTGGTAATTACACCTACTGCTCTAATTCCACCATCTGCTGCCGTACCTCTAATTAATTTATCTGTCATGCTCTAAAAATATTTTCTATAAGTTTTGCTATGTTTTGGATAAGAAAAAGTTTATATTCTAGCGATACTATCTGTAGGATGAATTGATTAGTATCGAACTTCCAAGCCAAAAATCTGACATTTTCTTACTACTCATTTCATACTGTACTGAAATTTGACTGTTCTAAGCTGTCTAAATGTCATAAGAAAAACTTATACTATTTAATTTGCAAAATTTAAACTAAATTTGATATTATTTTTAATGTTGCACAAAATGCAAGTATTTACGCAGTAATCAAGTCAGAGTAGCTCAGTTGGTTAGAGCATCGGACTCATAAGCCGAGGGTCGGGAGTTCAAGTCTCCCCTCTGACATTAGTTTCAAAGATTATATTTATTATCCGATCTTCATTCGATCTAAAAAAGGTACTTACCAGCGTCAAACTAATGCAGTTGGGAAAAGCGCAGACTATTTCTAGGTGCAAAAAATATTTGAACGGAAACTACCTGGGAGACGAATTACAAACACATCTTTAAAAAGCTCGATCCAGCTAAAAAACTTACAGGGAATACTTTAATTAGCAATTGATGTCAAATGGAAAACGCCGTCGCGATCGTTAAAAAAGATTGAGGCTTAGTGAAATCATCACTATCTTAAGTAATTTCTTTCTTTGAAATCACCTAAAGCTTTAGCTCGTGAGCTACGTAATAGAGAAATTGTGCTTGTGACCAATTTTTTAGTAAATTTGCATAGCGGATTGATTGCCTATTCTCTCATTTATAAAAAGCAATTGATCGCTTTGCTTTATCTTTTCAGCTCTTAAAC
>CAKZYI010000629.1 GCA_937884735.1 uncultured Pleurocapsa sp. | reverse complement strand
AGATTTCAGTCAAAAGGCGATCGCTATATACGGATGGTACATAATCTCTATCTTTTAAAGCAGTCAGGATCTCTTGAGTAGTTTGCCGTACTCTTTTGAGAGGGCTAGTATAGATGGCATCGAAGTTGTACTGCTGTAAAGCTAATCCCGTAGCGTAAGCATCCTGATGTCCTTTGGGGGTCAATATAGATTTATCGCTATTACCCTGATATCGACCTTGTTCGTTATAGGTAGTACGACCATGGCGAACAAGAATTACTTTAGTAGAGGAAGTTGAAGGGACAGAAAATGTAGGGGAATTAGAGGAAGATAATAAAAGATTGTCCATAAGTTGATTTAAAAAAGTTCCAAGAAAGCTCACTGTCGAGACTGTTCACCTAGCTATTCCTGCCAAAATACCAAAACCCAATAGCTGTTGATAGATTGATCGCCAGTTTTGGCGTTCTACTGCTGGTGCGAGGTGCGATCGCACTTTTGTTTGGGCTGCTAAACCCATCTGTTGCCGTAGTTGGGGCTGCCGAATCAATCTGATTAAAGCTAAATATAATTCTTCGCTAGAAGCGGGATTGACTAACAAGCCGTTTACTTCATGTTCGATAATTTCACCAATGGCATCAACGTTAGTACCGACAATTGCTTTTCCTGTTAGCATCGCTTCGAGTAGGGCATTAGGGCAGCCATCGTTAAGGGAGGGAATGGCGAAAATATCGGTATAGGGCAAATATGCAAGTGCTTCTTCACGACCGATTTTACCTGTAATCACTATTCCGCCAATACCGCTTTTGGCTAGTTCTCGTTCCCAATAGTCCCGTTCTTTCTCGACAAAGTTACCGACTAATAACAGAGTAATATCTGTTTGGCGATCTATGTCTGCACAAGCATCGAGTAAATACTCTAAGCCTTTTTTATCCCGAAAGTTACCGACAGAACTAATTACCGTTCCCTTAAGACAATCTGCTAAAGGTGGTTTGGGTAGCTGACTTAAATCGATGGGATTAATGGAGTTCCAAAAAGCAGAAGAACGATTAGTTATTTCAGGAACTAAGATCCGCGCCCGTTTCATTAAATCTCGGCTAACAAAAGTCGTCCAGTCGGAGTTTTGTAATGTCCAGCAGATGTGTCCTTGCTGCTTGGCATCAAAGATATGCTTGTGTAGATCCGCACCGCGAATACTATTGATAACAGGGCGATCGCTTTCTCTGGCTAAGAGAGTAGTAATAAAACCCATCTCGTTGATAAAGAAAGCATGGAACAGATCGAACTGATACTGTAAATGTAAGCTTTTTAGCTGCTGATAAATATCCCAAAGATAGTCCTGTTCTTTTCCTCTTAAAGAGCGTACCGCAGGATGTAGCCTATGTACTGTAACCCCTTTCCTAATGCTGGTTTCTTGGTAGCTGCGATGAAACTGACCGTCTTGCGCTTCTTGTTTCTCTCTTCTAAATATGGCTCTAAATACTGCTACATGAACTTCATAGCCCAAATCAACTAGCATTTTGGCAATTCGACTGGCAGATTCTCCAACACCGCCAACATCAGGGGGATATTCTAAAGTTGTAATGCAAATTCTTGGCACGTACAAAATCTCTCAAAAAGCTAGTTTTGTTATTGTCTATTGATAATTTGCCAGGCGATCGTGAAACCAATATTAAGTGTTGGTGAGAAGTTTCTAATTATTCTATTTTTGCTCGGTAGATGAATTTAATTTCTAATCATGAATCCCAAAAAACATCAAGGAAAAGTTGCAGTAGTTACGGGTGCTTCTTCAGGAATGGGACAGGAATTTGCGAACTGTTTGGCATCTGAAGGTGCTAATTTGGTGTTAGCTTCTCGACATTTAGCAAAAGAAACACAGCAGCAAATCGTCGATGCGGGAGGTAAAGCGATCGCTCGTACTTGTGATGTAACATCAGCAGCAGATGTTTGGAATTTGGCAGACGCTGTTAAATCTGAATTTGGACGTTGTGATATCTTGATTAACAACGCTGGTATCTATCCCTTTCAATCGTTTGCGGAGATGAGTTTTGATGACTGGCGTAAAATCCTCTCTGTCGATCTTGATTCGCTGTTTCTAACCTGCAAGGCTTTTGTTCCCCTAATGCAGTAACACAACTGGGGACGCATTATCAATATATCTTCTAACGTTTGCTGGTCAGTTGCTCCAAACGTAACTCACTACACTACTGCCAAAATGGGTGTAATTGGTTTCACCCGCGCCTTGGCAACCGAACTAGCAGAAGCAGGAATTACCGTTAATGCCGTTGCCCCTGGTTTGGTTCGCACTGGTACGACAGAAGATGGCGCACAAGCACAGATGTTCGACATGGTAAAACAAACGTAGGCAATTCATCGTACCGAAGAACCAGAAGATGTAGCGGGTGTAGTTTCTTTCTTGGCTTCAGAAGATTCCCGTTTTATGACGGGTCAAACCATGTTAGTTGATGGCGGAATGACCAGATTATAAGAAGCTTTACGAGACAAAATTCTCGACCGAAACTGTTCCCTATTTACAAAAAGCCATTTTGTAGACGTAGTGCAATTGCTTTACTTGGATATTTTTAACGCTCGTTGGCAGTTAGACAATGTTAACCCGATCGAGCTTGGTTTTCCTCACGGCTTTTTTCCAGCTAAAAACGATTATTAGCTAGAAAGTACCCTAATTTATCTTCGGTTCGATTAGTGTGATTATTTTCTGCTATTTGTAAGAGTACGATTCAGTATTAGATAGTGATCGCACGCTTTCTTCTAATTCTGCAACATCCGCGCCTTTTTGCTTAAGGATGCGTTCTCTTTGCTTTAAATAACGCTGGTACATATAGTGGTTGATGCGCTGTTCTATCGCAATTAAAATCGACTCTAGCCTGTCATTTCCCTTACCAAAAGTTAAACGCTGCACCAATGGTTCGATCAGTAATTCTCGCCGACGACTACCTAAACCTTGATAGCGTTTTTTGAAGTATTTATCTTCAGCTAAATTCCACTTTTGTCTTAAATGGTCTAAGCTACCTTTGTCCCACTCCTTATTCCAGCGCAGCATAAAATAAGGCAGATCCGACCATTTGAATTCGGGCAGTTGTACCTTGCCAAACCAGGCTTCTAGACCAGTTTTATTGCTGGCAATGCCCAGAGTATCAGTGGTGATTACGGACAGGCGATCGCTATATATCTTGCCTCCTGCTGCTGTCACCATAAAGCAAAAGTCAATGTGTTCCCGTGTTGCCAACATCCCTTCATCGAGTAAACCTGTTTGGGCAAAAATAGCGGTATGCACCAGCATACAGTGAAACTCGACATAATCACACTGTCGCAACTCCATTTCTTCTGGTACGTCAGCGATCGCTCTACCAGTCAAGAAAGCCTTTTGACGAATGCGTCGTTTGATTTTACCGTTTATATCCGTTTCTTCGATGTAAGCGCGTCCTCCTGCGTTATGGATAACCTGATGTTGGGGTTGACCGATGCAGGTAAGAGGAGCGACTACCGCAGCGTCGGTTTTTTCTGCTGACTTCACTAATCTAGTTAGCCAACCATGTTTGGCAACCACATCGTTTTCGATAAAAACTATATACTTACTGTCAAGATTGTTCAATACATAACGCAAGCCGACATTACGCGCTTGATTGGGAGAAATATAGTAATCTGTACGCAGCAGGGGAAAAGATTTTTCTTGGGCTTTTTGTTCTATGTACCTACGGACTAACTTGGGAGAACAAACATCTACGTATACTAAGTCAAAAGGATATTCCGTATTGGCATAAATGCTTTCTAACGATTGTTTGGCATAGCTAAAGCGTTCTCTAGGATTAACTATTAGGGTAACTTTGGGGTGGTCAGTTAATGTCATATCATTTGTCATTTGTCATTTGTCATTTATCAATTAATGTTTAATGTTCGCCCTCGACAATAACCTTATGCTTGCGGTATCCCTTTGGGACAACGGGACAAAGGCACGGACGCAAAGCGTCCCAGTCGTCTAACGACGATCTGCACGGAGTGCTGTGCCGCATGTGACCCCCGCAACGCAAACTGGAGTTTGCCGCCAAGCGAAGCTTGTCGAGGTGGCTATGCCACCTGTCTCGCAATGTTTAATGTCTGGCTATTTCACGGTGATGCAAGGCTTGTTGAGTAGTTTTTGTAGTTTGCTGGCAGTAGTTGCTGCACCAGATAGGTTGAAGTTGTTGCTAGATGTTTTTCTGTTGAGGCAAGAGATAATCTTCTCTGCCAAAATTGCAGGTTCTAAGTCTTGAGGCTCTAATAAACCAATGATATTTAACTGAGCTAACTTAAACGCTCGGATACTTTGTTCATCTGCTTGATGTTCGTTTAAAGAAGGCATAACTAAAGAGCGAACTCCAGTTTGCAGAATGTTCATGGTGGTGTTGTATCCCCCCAGACTGACAGAAAGATCTGCCTGTTGCATATATTGAATCAGATGGGGAGTAAAGCGGCGCATTACTACATTGTCTAATTCTGCTGACAGGGTTTGTAGTCTTTGAAATTCTGCCTTTGCCATAAATGGTCCTGCAAAGCAATGAATTTTATGGGGTATGGATTTTTTCAAGATTGGACTAGCGGATAACACAGCTTCCAGTAGAGGATAACCATGTCTGCCACCGCCTACGCTAACTACAATAATCGGTTCGGCTTGGTCTAAATTGATAATATCTTCTAGAGTTTTGGGTAAATTTTCTTTGACAGCAGGAGCAACATAACCTGTGTAAAACAAGTCGCAGTTTAACTTATCTACTTCAGTGAAAGATTCTTCTTAGCGCAACATATTAGCATCGCCGTGAAATAAAACTAGTTCGT
>CAKZYI010000628.1 GCA_937884735.1 uncultured Pleurocapsa sp. | reverse complement strand
CATATTTTTACAGGCGATTTTGTCCAACGACCAACAGCGTTGCCTATTACTCCTAATTCTCCCATTAAATGCTCAAACCCATCAAATGTTAAAGATTGTGGTCCATCAGAAAGAGCTTTTGCAGGGTTGGGGTGTACCTCAATCATCAATGAATCTGCTCCCGCAGCGATCGCAGCTTTTGCCATTGGTAGAACATAACTGGCTACTCCCGTACCATGACTGGGGTCGATTGCAATAGGTAAATGAGTTAAAGAACGCAGTACAGGAATAACTGCCAAATCAATTGTATTACGAACATATTTGCGATCAAAAGTACGAATACCACGCTCGCATAAAATTACGTTGGAGTTACCCGCAGCTAATATATATTCTGCTGCCATCAACCAATCATCAATGGTTGCAGACATACCCCGCTTAAGAAACACAGGCTTGTCTTGTGCGCCAACTTTTTTCAACAGAGGAAAATTTTGCATATTTCTTGCCCCTACCTGAACAATATCAGCTACTTCTGCCACTTTATCTACATCCGCAGTATCCATAACTTCGGTAATGATGCCCAATCCGCTAGCATCTCTAGCCGCAGCCAATAATTCTAAAGCACTTTCTCCATGACCTTGAAAAGAATAGGGAGAAGTGCGAGGCTTGTATGCACCACCGCGTAAAAAACTTGCTCCAGCAGCTTTAACAGCCTTAGCTGTCTGAATAATCATTTCTTCATTTTCTACCGAACAAGGACCTGAAATAATTACCACAGGATGATTCTGACCAAAGGTAACATCACCGTTAGGAGTAGATACTGTAACGCTGCTATGTTCGCCGTTTCGATATTCTAGGCTAGTTTTTTTATAAGGCTTTTCTACTCGTAAGACATTTTCAATCCAGGGGCTAATTTCTTTCATTTGTAAAGGATCTAAAGATGCAGTTTCTCCTACTAAACCCATTACAACTTTATGTTTGCCGATATTTTTTTCGGGCGTTAGTCCCCATTCCCGTAATTCTGCTTCTATTCTCTCAATTTCTTGTTCTGGAGAACCAACTTTCATTACTACAATCATGCTTAATAATCCAAAATTATTGTGTAGATTACCCTATGAGTAATATTAGTCAATTTTTCTTGAAAGTGAAAAGTATACTAAAAGCGATCGCGTTTGCTTTCAATTGAAATTGTATAAAGTTCCTTAGCTCCTTGGATTGCAAATTTTGAGTTAAAAGTTTTATTTTGCCAGCTAAAATTGCATGCTTCAATTTGCTTCAGAAATAAGTAATTACAGAACTAGCAAACAAGCAATTTATTACAGAAGAAAGAATTAAAACAATGGTTAATAATATTTTTGACACTATTCCTGCAACCACTATTCCTGAA
Source organism: uncultured Pleurocapsa sp. (assembly GCA_937884735.1). Taxonomy (GTDB): domain Bacteria; phylum Cyanobacteriota; class Cyanobacteriia; order Cyanobacteriales; family Xenococcaceae; genus Waterburya. Next base: position 3,266 of record CAKZYI010000628.1, on the reverse strand, counting down.
GTCGATCCAGGCTTTACTTTCGATACTTCCTTCAATCTGGCAATTGCTGAGAACAATTTAATAGTTAATGAAGCGGTTGGCGATGGCGACCAAGGAGATCTTTATACTTTTGAAGTTAGTGAAACTGGAGATTACCATATTACCCTTAATGGTTTGAGCGCGGATGCCGATTTATGGCTGTTAGATGCTCGTGGAGAAGAAGTCGGAAGTTCCCAAGCCTATGAAGATGCTAGCGAATCAATTACGACAGAATTAGCTCCTGGGGAATACTATGCTGCGGTTCATTCTTACGATGGTGTAGCTACAGACTACACTCTAAACATAAATCCTCGCCATGATTCTACTACTATTCCGACTGAGGAAGAGACAGAAGCAATTATCGGCACGCCAGAAGACGATTATTTAAATTCTAGCTTTGTAGATGGAACAGAAAATAATTGGTACGACAATTTATATCGTGGACAAGACGATATTATTAAGGGCTTGGCTGGTAATGATAGCCTCTATGGTAATGCTGGAAACGATCAATTGTTTGGTGGCGAAGGTGATGATTATCTAGCAGGTTCTACAACGCCTTACTATAGTTCTATCTGGAATTATGATTATTACGAGCAATTTCTTTATACATCCACTGCTTCAGAATCTGCTGAAACACCTGTCAGCTTTGATTTAATTGATGGTGAAGAAGTTACCGATGGAGTTGATGCAGTCGTAGATAACTATTGGTTAAATTATGACTGGTTAAATTATGGCTACATCCAAGATGAAGTAGATACTTTGTCTGGTGGCTTGGGAGCAGACACTTTTGTTTTAGGAGCAGAAACTAGTAGTCATTATGTGGATCGGTTTGACATGTTTGATATTTGGTTTAATCATTGTGATGCTTTGATATGCAATGAGTCTCATAATGAAGGGCAAACTAACGACTATGCCATAATTACAGATTTTAGCAGCACAGAAGGGGATGTATTCCAAGTGTATGGTGATATTAGTCAATACACTCTAGAAACAGCAAATTGGACTGGAGAAGAAGCGATGGATACCCTTATTCAGTATGAAGGAGACACCATAGGTGTGGTTACAGATAATACTGATATTAATCTTGAGCAAAACTTTGTTACAGTCGAAATGACTTTTGATCTGTCTTTCTATCCTGATGTCAACTACTATGACATTAGCAGCGAGTTAATTTGAGAAAGTTAATGCATAGCTCAATAGACAATAAATCTTAATTTTTGCATAAGTATTTCATAGAAGGCGCGATTAAAATAGCGATCGCGTCTTGCTCAATTAAGACTGCACAAAAAAAGCATCGTGGCAGAGTAAAAATCAAAGGCAATTAAAAATCAATTTGCTTAGAGTAATTAATTGTCAATTGCCATAAAATAATCACCCATTAGATTTTTTCGATGCTTTCCAAGCGTCTTTAGTTCTTTCTAGATTGACTTTAAACTCGTCAAATCCCATTAGAGTACCTGCACGATCTTCGTCCCAACAGGCTGAAAAAAGACCGTAGCTCAGACCCAACACGCCCAAACCCAAAAACCCGAAGGAAACAGCCAAAGCAGCGTAAGGAGGAAGTTCTACTACTTCTTTTATTTTTAACCAATAAAAGATAAACAAAGACGACATACCCAATGTAGAGGGAATGCCACAAAATACAGCCATTCGTTTTCCCATACGCTTGCTCACTACGTCAGGAATTGCTGAAAGATTAGAATTCCGACGAGAATTTCTGGGATTAGACTTTTTCTTATTGCTTTTAGCTGCTATAGGAGTAGCTTTTTTGGGCTTTTGACTAGAGGTGTCTGACTTAGGAGAAGAAATTTCCTTTGAGTCTTTTTTCTTTTTATCTTTTTTATTATTACGGGGTTCAAATGGTAAGCGACCCCGTTTAGAATCTGAAGGCATGAATTTGTCCAGTGTTTAACGACGAATGCCAAGACGCGCAATCAATTTTTGGTAGCGTTCATAATCTTCTTTTTGAATATAAGCGAGAAGACCTTTGCGACGACCAATCATTTTGAGCAAACCACGTCTAGAAGAATGGTCTTTTTTGTTAGCCTTTAGGTGAGCAGTCAACTGATTTATTCTCTCAGTCAAGACGGCAATTTGTAAGTCAGCAGAACCAGTGTCGGTTTCGTGAATTTGATATTCCGCCATTAATTCTTGCTTGCGCTGTTGAGTCAGAGTCATATTTTTTTAGTCTGGATTGTCTGGATATATTTGAACTGCAAACTATTATATTACCACCGTTTTTTTAAATCTTTCATCACCAACAAAAACTGAAGGTATAATCACAACCAAAAGATATCGATCTGTAATAATAAGCAAGCACTAGTTAAAAAAGCATCTATACAATAAAGTGAAATCATCCCCAGACAACAATTTATCGACAGTCTCTTCTTCCGCCCAGACTTCGGGTTTGGGTACATTTGGTGGCGTTTTTACTCCTTCCATTTTGACCATTTTGGGGGTAATCATGTACCTCCGCTTCGGCTGGGTGGTGGGTAATGCTGGATTAATCGGCACGTTGATTATTGTCACTATTTCCACCTCTATTACTTTTCTGACAGCTTTGTCTGTATGTGCTATCGCTTCTGATAAATTAGTAAGTACAGGTGGTGCGTACTATATGATCTCTCGTTCTCTAGGTATTGAAACTGGAGGAGCAGTAGGCATCTCCCTTTACTTTGCTCAAGCCGTATCAGTGGCTCTCTACACCATTGGCTTTGCCGAAAGTTTAGTCAGAGCCAAAATTGATATTTTTGGTTTTTCAATTAATTTTCAGGATTATGGAATAAATCAAACTTATGTAGCATTAGCCATCACTGTTTTAGTTGGTATTCTGGCAGTTACCTCCGCCGAATTGGCTATTAAAGCTCAGTATTTTATCATGGCGGCGATCGCCATTTCTTTATTGATGTTCGCTTTGGGTAGTCCCCTACCTGGTGTCGAACCTCAATGGTTGTCTGCACCTCCAGAGACGGCAGTTCCCTTTTGGTCGGTGTTTGCCGTATTTTTTCCCGCGGTAACGGGAATTATGGCAGGGGTGAATATGTCAGGGGATTTGAAAGATCCCATTAAATCTTTGCCTACTGGCACATTGGCAGCCGTAGGAACGGGCTATGTAATCTATATGATTTTGCCTATTTTCATGGCAATGCGAGCTGATTCTGCCAATCTGATTGACTCAAATGTATTTGTGATGCAGGAAACTGCACTTAAAGGTATTGGCTTCACTATGTTACTGGGAGTATGGGGGG
>CAKZYI010000627.1 GCA_937884735.1 uncultured Pleurocapsa sp. | reverse complement strand
ATTCCTAACGGTTGATAAGCAACGTAGCTACTGCTAGCATCGCGTTCAATTGATACATCAGCTAGAAAATCGGCAGCTTTTTCTGCATAAAAACGACATACTAAGGCGCATTTATTTACTTCTGCGATCGCACTTGCAAAAGTCTTACCCATCTCCATCGTCATAATTTGGGCATATTTTTCTGTATCGTTTTCCAAGATATCTGCTGCTTTGTTCAACCATTCACTACGTCGATCTAAAGTAGTCTGACGATATTTTTGATAGGTTGATTCGGCTAAAGCCAGTTTAGATTCTATTTCAGTATTAGTTAAGGGAGTAAAAGTCTTAAGAGTTTTTCCTGTTGCAGGATTAATAGTTGCGATCGCCATTTATAATACTTGGATTTAGTTAGAAAACAATAGCTATTAGTCTTAAAGTAACAACTAACAAGTCTTAAAGGATACTGCTTCTTATGTAGCAAGTAGTAAGTGTCTTAATACAAGTATGTAAAAAAAATAGTGTCGCCGAATTTTTTAATCATACTGAAAACAGCACAATTTTAAAAATTAAACGACACCTTGGTTTTGTATCAATTAGAAGTATTTAAAAGCTAACAGCTATAAAGAATATAATTCTGTGCTTCATACTTAAAAATTATCAACGTTTCTAATAAGCGAGCCCCATACTGCGAGTAGTTTCCGCGCCTAGATAGACACGAATACTCAAAAAGTCGGTAGGGCAAGCTGTTTCACAACGTTTGCAACCTACACAATCTTCTGTACGGGGAGAAGAGGCAATTTGACCAGCTTTACAGCCGTCCCAAGGTACCATCTCCAATACGTCAGTAGGACACGCTCTCACGCATTGAGTACACCCAATGCAAGTATCATAAATTTTGACGCTATGGGACATTAGAATATAGCTCCAACTGCGAATGTTCTTTTCGTATTCTTGATAGAATCAAGGGCTAGTTTACCCCATGCCTTTATTCTCACTTGCTATTGGGCGAGATAACTTTAAATTCTGTAACAACAAACTCTTATTATTTCCCTATTTGGCTGATTGAGTTTAATATTTCTTAAACAAACTATTTATTTATTCGTAATTGGTGGTTAGTGGTTTAATTGTTTTATCGAATTATTCTAGCCTTGATTTGCGAGCCAAAAATCCGTTAAATAATAAGAAAGAATTAGTTTTAGTATGGTGAACTTTAATCGGGACTTTAATAATAGACAGCGATCGCAAACTCTTCCTACCGAAACTAAACTGATTAATAGTTATTATGCTTTGATGGATTTGCATCCTTCTGCCTCTACCATTGCTATTCGTCGAGCATATCGTCAGTTAAGCAAGAAGTATCATCCAGATACTACCCAACTTCCGCCGAATGTTGCAGTAGCGAAGTTTCAGAGATTAAATGAAGCCTATGCTGTGTTGAGTAGTCCTGAAAAGCGATCGCTTTATGACCTTAAAATTGGTTATTCTCGTATCAATGTCATTCAAGCACCGAGTTGGTCTGATACGGAAAAAGAGCAGTATTCTAGGACAGCTTATCTCGATCCGACAGATCGCCCCCTCTCTTCGGGGGAGATATTTGTTGGCTGTATTGGTCTGGTGATGGCCATCTCTTATTTTCGTTCTTTTTGATTTCTCGCAAAGTCGCTAAGACGCAGAGAGGAAGCAGAGGGTTTTAAAGTTAGGTTAGTAGAGCGATCGCTTTTAATTATATTTTTTGTGTTTGTTTGGGCATCTTTATTGAAGACAAGTCCATTAGAACTATAAGAAAATGTGAATGAACTTGAGAAAGTTTAGAGAGCAAGCAAAGAATGATAATACTAAGCCTGGTATATTGGCTAAATTATCTAAAAATAAAGATAAATTAATTAGAAAATATGTAGCGAGTAACCCTAATACACCTGTCGAAATTTTAGAAATATTAGGTGCAGAATTTCCTGAAAGAGTTATAAAAAATCCTATTTTTAATTTGTTATTATTGGAGAACTCTTCAAGCTATTTTATAAAATTGTCTTTGGCAAGAAGTTCTAAAACAAAACCAGAAACATTAAATAGGCTGGCAAATTTGGATTTAATTACAGTCAAAGAGATAGAAATTATTTATGCAATATCTAGACACAAGAATATACCAGTCATAGTTCTAGAGAAGTTGCTAACTTGGCATCCTGATTATAATTTTCTTGATGGCTCTAATATCCACTATTTTGAAATTATGAATAAGATCGAATATCTTGTTGCTAATAATCCAGATACGTCACCATATTTATTGAACCAGATAGCTTTTAATCGAAGTAAAAATATTGACAACAGCATACCTATTAATAGGATTAGTTCTCAAACAAAAGAAAGACTTAAAAGTAGTATTAATTTTAAAATTCTAAGGGCAATTGCTAATAATAAAAATACATCTTCCCAAACAATAGAATATTTGGCTGGAGAGTTTGATTCCTTAGTGCATCAAATCATTTTAAAACATCCTCACATATCTCAAAAAGCCAGAGACGTTATTAAATTTCGACAAGGAAGATTAAAAAAGACACCATATTTTCTAACAGAATTGGCTAGTGATACTCGTAAGGAAGTTCGTGCATTGGTAGCTAGCCATTACGACACTCCAATTTCAATTATCAAATTATTGGCAAAAGATCGAGAAATATTAGTTTTATTTGCAATAGCGCAAAGATTCAACCTACCAACCATTATCTTGGAAGAATTAGCTAAAAACTCTAGTAAACAAATACACAAAGCAGTTTTAAAGCATCCTAACGTTTCTGATAAAGCTAAAGATATCATTCAATTAATGAGATCGCGAGTACCTCTTAAGATCAAGGATTCTATTTTAGAAGAGTTAGCTCATGACGAGAGAGTAAAAGTGCGTAAAAAGGTAGTTCAGAATGAATTTACTCCCAGTTATATCCTGAAAAAATTGACTAGAGATTCTGAAAAATATATTCGAGACAAAGCAATTAAAAATTTAACGCTAAGAAATCTTCTGATTACAGAAAATAAAAGTCCACAAGGTTGTTTGTGCTGCTGCCAAAGATAGATTGAAACAACCAACGTTATGCAATTAATACTTTAGCTGCACAACGTTAGCGATCGACTGTCAATCTATTTAACTATAAACCTTGGCGTAATAGTTTTTATACTCCTCACTAAGCAATGGCTTCCACCAGTCACTATTAGCTAAATACCATTCCACTGTGCGACGCAAACAACCTTCGACAGTTTCTTGGGGAGACCAACCTAATTCATTTTCAATTTTACTAGCATCGATCGCATAACGGCGATCGTGTCCTGCTCTGTCTTTGACGAAGGTAATCAATTCTTTGGATGGACTTACGGGTAAATTTGGTGCAAGCTCATCCATAAGTTCGCATAGTTGTTCTACAAGATCGATATTTTTAACTTCGT